>CAIRDJ010000375.1 GCA_903877335.1 uncultured Chloroflexota bacterium
CCATCCTCGCACAAGGCGCGTGGGCACGCTGGGCAACCGAAGCGGAAACACCATCGCTACCAACCCTATTCCCGTCCAACGCGCAACCTCCCACCATGCCACCGCTCGCATGGGTAACTCCCGCCACGCGATCAACCAGCGGTCGGGTTGGTTGTGTTGGGTGGCAAGCGTGAAGATTGACGGATCGGGGCGCAACATATCATACAGCGTCAATAGCGCAAGGATTCCCCCCGCCCCCAACGCAAAGCGCGTATATGCTCGCCAGTCCCACCCACGCAGGCGCACCGCGAGGAAGGCAAGCACCAACGGGACGTATAAGACCGCCTGCTGTTTGCTCCCATACGCCAATGCCAAACACAACCCCGCCCACAAGGGGCGTTTACGCCACGCCATCACCATCGCCAACATGCCGAACAGGATCATGGGGGAATCGGTGAAGGCGGTCGCGCTGAACGCGATCAACAGCGGGGAAAGGCTTAAGCCTGCCAGCGTCCACATCCCCCCCGTCGCGGATAGGGCATCGCGCGCTAGGCGATACCCAACGGCAAGTATCAACACGCTGGCGAAAAAGCTCCATAACCGCGCCACAAACTCCCCTGTCAATAGGTCAAGGTGACGTAAGCCGTTGTCGTCTACCGTCACGCCGACCGTTGCCATCAGCATAGCTTGCCCCCAGAGGGCTAAGGGAGTCTTGTCCAAGTTGCCTGTCAGTAGCCAATCACCGCGCACCGCGAACGCTCGCGCAAAACTGGCATAGGAGGCTTCATCGGGATGGAAGCGCACCGCGTCTGTGAGCAAGCCCGCCCGCAAGCCACTTCCCAACAAGATCAGCGCGATGACAATCCCGAACGGATACCGAACCTTAGCCAAAGCGTTTCCGTAGGTAGCTCAAGGCAACGCGGTCAATCTGATCGGGTCGGTCAAGATTCCACCGCTCCTCTAAATTCTCCACCCCCACCAACCCCCAAAAGGCAGTTTGAGCGCGTTCGTCCCACTGGTCGGTGATTTCCCCCGTCAGCATGCCCACGCGGTGCAGGAGTTGCTGTAGCTCTAACGCGAGGGTGGCATCAATGGGCAAGCTGTCTTCGGGCTTGGGCGTGCCAAAGAACAGGTGATGCGCTTCAATCAGGTTAGCGAGTTTGCCAATTGGGTCGGGATCATCATCTACGCGCAAATCCAAATAGCGGTCGTTGTCCCCACCATACCCCCCGTTGGGGCGCACCACCAGCACGCCGGCGGATTGCTTGCCGCGGCGATCTCCGCCAGCGGTGTCTGCGGCGTGGAGGGCGTGCCATAAGCGATCCGCCAATTCTCCTCCAGCAGAGCGATAAGCATCCGCCATATCGTGTAAGACCATCTCCCCAGCGAGGATGTTCCCCTGACAAGCGAAACCCTCCCCCACAATGTGCCCCGCCCAGTCGTGGCACGCGCTCCCAGTATAGGCGACTGCCTCTCCGTTGCGGTCAACCATGCCCACCTGTCGATGTGCCCGCCCGTCGTCAGCAGCAAGAACATGCTCCAACACTTCAGACGCACTTTTGCCCTGCCCCAACAGGTCTAAACCATGAGAGCCATAGCTGACCTTCGCTAAGGCTTGCGTGGCGATTGCCCCCACGCCCCCACGCGCCCAACTGACCACGCTGGCAGCGGCTAAAAATTTGCTGGCAACGCCCACCCCCCATGCTTGTTCATGGGGGTCATACGCCACGATTGAAAAAGTATGAATTTGCATCATGATGAACCCTCTTTTAATAATTGTCTTGAGTGTGCTTGTAACCCGTACAACCACCCCGGCAAAATGACGATCACAAACGGCACAAGAAACAAGCGCGTTTCGGCTATCCGACTGATGAGCAGGTGGACGATCAACCAAGCGGGCAAGACCAACAACCCCACACGCTTAAGCCTGTCTGCCCATTCATTCCAGTATGCCCACGCCAAGAAGGGAATTGCGCCATACGTCAGCAACAACAAGAAGTAGGGCAGGGGGCGCGTCAGGTTTTTAGGGAGCAAGTCCAGCACGCCATGATCGGCACTGATGGGCACATCCCCAATCCACACGCGCAACCCGACATAAACCAGCGCAAAGATCACCCCACTTGCCATCACCACCCCTGCCACCTTGCGCCGTGAAACGCCTTCCCACAACAGCACCAACGGCAAGAGCGGCAACAACGCGCTCGTTTCGCGGTTGAGGGCGGCGACCAGCGTGAGTGGGATGAAGATCAACAGCGCGTGAGCGTGCAAAGCCAGCATCCCCAGCACATAGAAGATCACGTCAAAGTAGGTGTTAAAACTCAAGTCACTGCCATAGTTGCTGTGCGACATTGCCCACACCAAAACCGTGAGCGCAAGCACGATGAGGTCAGCTCGAAAGCCTATCCGACTGTACCAGTGGATCAACAGGGCGAACAGCAACGCATTCTGTACTAGCCGAAAAGTCACGAAGCCCAGCGCGACATCTGCAACCTGCACGCTTTCCAGCATCCGTAGCCACGCTTCTACCACCCACGCCGAAAACACCCGATAACTCCACGTATCCCCAGCACGTTGCTCTAAGACCGCCACATGTCGCTCTAGCTGATTTATGCGCAAATACTCAAGGCGGTCAGTGTTGGTATCCCCATACTGAAACACCTGCGCTCCCACAGAAACTAGGCTCATCACGACGATGACAACCAACCACATCAACGGGATTCGGAAACGCTTCATAGATTAGACTCATCGCTTGTTCTTGTATGCTGTGCATTATACACGCGCCTGTAGCCGTCAACAGCACCCTAGTTCGTTGACAACTTTGTAAAAATATTGAACAGTTCATGCAGAAATCACTAAAAAAAAGCCTATGATTACCGAAAAAAAGCGCTATGATGTGCATTATTCGGTCCACCTAGACATGCACAACGTGTTGTATGCACATCGTTCAATGGCAACTCCCACAATCTGATGATCTTAACGAACAGACTGTCGATGTTTGGTTTGCTAACCTGAACGTCAGCACGCACGAGATCACGCAAGGTTGGGCAATGCTCTCCGCTTTAGAGCAAGATCGTGCCAACCGCCAAATGCGTGACTGGCAACGCAACGCTTACATTGCCACACGCACGATCCTGCGTTCCATCCTCGCCCGTTACTTGCAGCTTGCCCCTCAAGAGATCATCTTCGAGGTCAACCAATACGGCAAACCGCGTGTAGCAACCCACCAAAACCCCGAGCAACTCTCTTTCAACCTGAGCCATTCAGGGGGATATTTGCTGTGTGGGGTGGCGGTTGGGCGTGAGATTGGGGTGGATGTGGAAGAAGTGCGCTTGCGCTCCTCGTTGCCCAGTCTTGTGCGAAAAGTGCTTTCGCATGATGAGCAAGCGACCCTGCACACGCTCCCTGCTGAAAATCAAACTCTCGCCTTCTATCAGTCGTGGACGCACAAAGAGGCGTATGTCAAAGCGGTGGGGCGTGGGATTTCGTTTGGGTTGGCTTCGGTGGAGGTGGCGATGCGTTCTAACCGCGCCGCGGAATTGTTGCGCATTGCAGGCGATCAGCACGAGGCGAAACGTTGGACAACGCGCCAGTTCACCCCCGCTCCTCAAACCGTTGCTTCGGTGGTGGTCGATGGCGAGAACCTCACCTTTCGCTATCACCAGTACGCGACGGATTCATCAATCATTCCGTAACAACATGACGCGGTATTGTTGATCTGCTCGCCCAGTCGCTTGCGGACGCACTACCCCCCCAACTGTGTCGCCTTCGTGACAAAGTATCACCATATTGGAATGGAGTGCCGATGTGCGTGGGGTTGTCTGTTCACACACGATGAAAGGGCAAGAAATAAAACAGGCACAACCCAAGACGAGCTGTGCCTGCTCGGCATGCACAATCAATAAACAACCCACAAACAGGGCACCCTAAGCGATCAACTTTAGCGCCTACGCCGTTTCATCGGAGGGGGAGGCGTGTTCCGAACCGGCACCGGGATGGGGACAGGTTCTTGTTTGGGTTTCAATAGCGAATCTAAATCATCGATGAAGTCGCGGACTTGATCGGCAACTTGGTCTATCCAATTTTGCTTCTGTTGCTTGGACATCGTACAACAAGCCTTTCAACTATTTCAGGGCAAGTGGACCTAATGAGACTCGAACTCATGACCTCTTCAATGCCATTGAAGCACTCTCCCAACTGAGCTATAGGCCCCTACATGCAGTGGGTTGTGCCCTGAAACACATCAACATGCCTCACTATAACACATTTTTTAACGCTTCGCTAGATGTGTTAAGCCCAATTAACATACTATTTATGCTGAATTTGTTTCGTGTACAATGAAAACAAAAAGGATTCAACATGAGAACAATTTTATCCCTTTCGCATGCCGACGCGATGACCATTCTGGATGCCATTCGTGCCCGCGCTGACCAAAACAACCACAGCTTGGCGGTTGCCATCGTGGACGCCTACGGGGAGCTACTCGCTTTCTTGCGCACCGATGGGTGCCGTTTGCCC
>CAIRDJ010000376.1 GCA_903877335.1 uncultured Chloroflexota bacterium
ATCATGTTGATTGCTGGGCTTGCCGCCGCAACCTTCAAGGCTTCCGTTTACTCCATGATGCAAGTTCACCAAATTGAAGATGATACCGCTCGTGGTGATCGCTCGGTCGCTGTCATGCATGGTCGCCAAGTTACGTTACGCTTTTCACAATCCATGATGGTTTTGGCTTGTGTGTTCTCCGTATGGTGTATCTCCTTGATTACCGACGTTCCGATGATTTTGCCCATTTTGGCATTGCTCTACTTTGTTGCGGTTGTCGCGCTGTTTGAATTCTGGATTCGTAGCGAAGCCGACACCCGTAAAGATGCTAATCGTATGCAACGCATGATTGTTGTGACGGGTTACTTGAGCAGTGTTGCCTTCGCTGTGATCTACATCATCTCTTCCGTAACCGGGTTCATTGTTGCCTAACATCGGTCTTCGATGACTCTAACATCAAGCCATTATGTTTCTTAGAAGTTTAGTGGCTTGATACATTGTATCTTCAACAATCAAAAGAAGGTGGCACAGATGCGTTACTTCATCACAGCATTGCGAACACTTCGGAATTACCTCCCCAGTGACAAAAGTGTTGATAAGGGCAATTTAGTTGAGGTGGGCAAGTCCGCAGACTTCAAAGAAGGGCGGATGCGCGTGGTAGATTTTAACGGGGATAGTGTTATTTTGACCCGTTACCAAGGTAAAGTATGCGCAGTCATTAACAAGTGCGCTCATTTGGCGGTTGCCCTTGATTCTGGAACCCTGAAGGATGGTGTGATAACTTGCCCCTTACACAACTCAAAATTTGACGTGTGTACAGGCGAGAACCTCGATTGGGTGACGGGCGTTGCTGGGGTGCGTGTGCCCAAGTGGACATCAGAGTTGATTGCACTGGGGCAAGAACCGCGTGGAATCCGTTCTTATACCGTGGTGGAAGAAAACGACGCCGTTTTCATTCAAGCCTAAAGACGTTTCATATCGTTGAATACCGCTTCGAAAAAAACACCCACATTGGGTGTTTTTGCCTCTATAATGAAGCCACCAAAAACATACTGATCGCTGGCTAAAGCAGGTGAGTAAGATTCTACAACAAGTTGAAAAGTCCCTTGCGAGGACTTTTGCCGATAACCCATTCGCACGGATTGTTGTAGGAGTATCAGGCGGGGTGGATTCGATGGCGTTGCTCCATGTCATGGCGCAATTGCAATCCGAATTTGCTTATACGTTGCATGTTGCCACTTTTGACCATACATGGCGCGGACAAGAAAGTGCCCAAGATGCTAGGGCAGTTGCCACCTTTGCCCATTCGCTGGGTATCCCGTGCACAATTGGCACAGCATCTTCGGGAATAGCCAACACTGAAGAAGCGGCAAGAAACCTACGCCACGAATTTTTCGCACAAGTTGCCCATGCTGTGGGTGGACAATGGGTTGCGTTGGCGCATCATCGCAATGACCAAGCAGAAACCCTGCTGTTACGATTGGTGCGTGGGACAGGTGGGCAAGGGTTACAGGGCATGAAAGAGGTTGCACCTTTGCCAAGTGATCCGCAGATCAAAATCATTCGCCCTCTCTTGGGGATCATGCGTGCGGATATTGAGACCTATTGCCAACTCCATCAACTGCCTATCCGTCATGATCCCACCAATGACGATTCAACTTATCGACGTAACCAACTACGCTTACAAATCCTCCCGCAACTACGCACCATGAATCCTCAAATTGACCACACATTGGCGCGTACTGCGGAGTTACTTGCGGATGAACACGACTTCTTAGAGAGTCATACTCACCAACTGATGCAAGCCTCGTTAGTGGTTTTGCCGAACGGTACGCTCAAGTTTCCGCTTTCGGTGTTCGATGCCCAACACATCGCCATTCAACGGCGACTCCTGCGCCAGATGATTCATCACATTGATCCGCTGGTTGAGGTCGGGTTTGATCGGATTCAAACCGCCTTGATGTATAAACAGTCCCCTCACCATTTTGGCTTGATTGAACTGGGTGGCGGAATTCACTTTCAACTAACGCATAGGCAACTCTATGTTGGGCGTGGGAGTTCACTTGTCGACTATCCGTCACCTTGTTTAAGCGAGGGCACGAGCGTTGAGTTACAACTGAATAATGCGGTTGAGTTGAACGATATTGTCTGGTTGCTTTCCGATCAAGAACACTCATCTAACGGGATCATCTTGTCATTGTCTACGGATGAGACCGTGACCATTCGCACGAAACGTGAAGGAGACCGCTGGTATCCGATTGCTTTGCAGGGGCATTCCAAACCTTTGAAGAAGTGGTTTTCTGAACAGCGCATCCCCATTGCCTGGCGAGCTGTGTTGCCACTGATCGTAGTTAACGAGCGCGTCATTGGGGTCATCCTAGATGGGCAATTCATTGCTGCTTGGGTCGATCAATCTAAGTCAATAAACTTGCGCAAACTGTCTTTATCGTGGGTGCATGAACCCAAAGCATTTCGATCCGATACAAACTTATGATTGCTGGTGTTCAATGTACTACCCATTCGTTAAGATTATCCTTCAGTGTAGGTTGGCAGGAATATGAAATGCGTATACGGTGGGTCAATCTGTTGGGGTTGTGGTGTGTATTGTGTATGGGTTATTTTGTGCCCAATACACAGGCAGAAGCATGCCAAATTGATGGCACAGTTCAACGGAACACCTACCGAAGCCATCTTTCACAAACCACCATGTACTACACCGTTTATCTACCACCGTGTTACGATGCGTCTCAAACCTATCCCACTCTCTACTTGCTACATGGCTCTGCCAGCTATGATGACCATTGGTTACAACTAGGGTTAGAACAAACCCTCAACGAGGGGATACGAGAAGGTAGCTATCCTGAGATGATCGTCATTCTCCCCTATGGTGAATGGATCGCCAATGAGAACCGCTTCGATTCCATGTCGTTCGAGAATGTCTTCCTCACTGAGTTGATGCCCGATGTTGAAAGTCATTTCTCCGTCAGCACGCAAGCACAGTTACGGGCGATCGGTGGGATTTCTCGTGGTGGGTTTTGGGCGTTTGAGATTGCCTTTCGTCACCCTGAATTATTTCAGTCGGTAGGCGGACACAGTGCTTACTTTGACCTGTATCATGCTCCTGCAGATAATAATCCGCTTGACTTGGCATTGAACGCGCCAAACATCGAGCCATTACGCATCTGGTTAGATCGAGGTGCAGATGATTTCGCACGTCCTGGTTTGGATGAGATGGATTTGCGCTTGATGGAACGTGGCTTGACTTATCGCTACACAGTCCACGAACAGGGGATGCACGATAACCGCTACTGGACAGAGCATCTAGCAGAGTATCTTGCCTTCTATACAGAACCATGGGAAACGCTGCCGTCGGTTTCGTTGCCAGACCCGTCTGCGTTTATTTTCACTGCCCCCCGTCAACTCCCGCCCGACCCTTTGACCTTCCAGTATGTTCCCCCTGCTTCGCCTGCTAAACGGGTTTACCTGCCAATAGTTGCGTTCAACAGCACGCTAACTGCTTTAGGCAAGCCACAGTGGGAGGTTGTATTAGACGGTTCATTGGATGAGACCTTAATCCTCACCCAAGCTATCTTGGATGAATTAAAAAGCTATGGGCTAGAGTTGAACCCATCCCTTTTGGTGGAAGATGAAACGGCACTGTTAGAACGCCTGCGCAATAACCGAGACAACTGGTCAATCCTCCCTTTCGATGCCATCACCTTACGCCATCGCATGCTATGGATTGAGACAAGCTCCCCCTTACAACTGTTACAAGATCAGACCTATGCGCTGGCGTTCAATAGCGGACAACTGAATTTCAACCCAACGCGCCTAACAACCCTCACCGTTTCAGGGGTGACGGCGATGACGCGCGAGTCGATGCCTGCCCTTGACCAATATGGGAGCGCATGGGCAAGCAGTGGCATTGCGGATTACACCACACAGGCAGACTTTTTCCACACCAGTAATGAGGTTTCATTTGTAGAGGGTTGCCCTGCCCCTACCGATGAGATGCTGGGTGCATTTTGTTCTAAGCCCGAATACTTCGATATTCTCAAGCGCATTGGCACGGACATCATTGAGTTAAGTGGGAATCACAACGTGGACTATGGGTATCAGGCTTATGCGCAGTCGCTTGGATTGTACCGCGCTAATGGTATTTCCATTGTGGGAGGGGGAGATAACCTAATAGAGGCACAACAACCACTCCTGATCGACCATCATGACAACCGCATCGCATGGCTAAGTTGTAACGATGTCGGTCCGTACTATGCGATCGCCACCGACTCACAACCAGGCGCAGCGTCATGTCAGGGGAGTTGGCTTCGAGAGCGGATTCAACAACTAGATGGCGAAGGCTACTTTGTAATTGTCACTGTACAACATACCGAAGTTGAGGATTACTTGCCTCCGCTAGAGATTCAACAAGATTTCAGCGCGATCTTGCTGTGGGGTGCAGATGCTGTTTTTGGCACACAAGCGCACAAACCTCAAACCTTTGAGATCAGCGGAGCGGATGCTCCAAAATTCATCCATTACGGTTTGGGGAACTTGTTCTTCGATCAGGACTTTTGGGGGAACTCACGGTTTTTCATGGATACACTTTACATCTACGAAAACCGACTTCACACAGTGGATCTATTCTTGGGCATCATTGAAGATCAAGCACGCCCCCGCAAGATGACACGTGATGAAGCGCAAAACTTTTTGGAGTTTATGTTTATCGTCCATAATGGTGTGCGCCAATGAAGCCTGTTCATCTGATTTGGGTGGTGATTCTTTTGGGGTTGTTCGGGCGTACCTCGCTTGCCCTTGACGATGAGTTGGCACGTGTTGAATCCATCTTGCAGGAAATGACGCTTGCTCAAAAAGTGGGGCAGTTGTTCATGGTGGGCTTATACGGCACGGAAATGACAGAAAATGCACGCGATTTCATCACGCGCTATCAACCCGGCTTAGTTGTGCTGTTTAAGTATAATGTTGGCACGGTGGCTTCCATCACCCAATTGGTAAATGACTGGCAACGTACCATCCTCACAGTGGGCGAGATTCCCCTGATGGTAGCAGTAGACCAAGAGGGGGGGCGGATCAATACGCTTGAAGAGCCACCCTTCACCCAGTTTCCTGCCCCCATGCTCCTGACCGCGACCCGTAACCATAACCTCACATTTGAAGTTGGGCGTGCCACAGCTTTAGAGTTATCCGCTGTGGGAATTCACATGAACTTAGCCCCCATTGCCGATTTAGAAACCAACAGACGCAACTCGATTTTGTTTCGACGCTCCTTTGGGAGTGATGCCCAGATTGTTTCCCCAACGCTTTCAGCGTATATCCAGGGCTTACAATCAGAAGGGGTTATGGCAACGCTCAAGCACTTCCCCGGACATGGCGACACCTCCGCTGATTCACATGTTGAGTTGCCTGTTATCACCAAAAGCCTCGATGAACTGCGACAATCAGAATTACAACCGTTCATGGCGGGCATTCAGGCGGATGTAGGCGCAATCATGGTGGGGCATCTTTGGCTTACCGAACTTGACCCTGCTAATGATGTGCCAGCTTCGTTGTCACAAGCAGTCGTTGGGCGGGTCTTACGGGATGAAGTGGGGTTTGATGGACTGGTGATGACCGACGCACTGGATATGGATGCCGTCGATACCCGTTATACCTTGTCAGAGGCAAGCCTTTTGGCAATTCAAGCAGGCGTGGACATCATCACGGTTGGACCGCATGTGGGCACCCAGACCATCGCAACCGCTATAGATGATCTAGTCGGTTCGGTTGAGCGGGGAGATGTGAGCATCCAACGGATTGATGAATCGGTTCGGCGGATTTTGTCTGCTAAGGTGCGATATGGGGTGATGGATTGGCAACCCCGCACGCCTGAACAAGCACAAGAATTGTTGGAACAATCATCGGGTGGAACTTTGTTGAAACCACTTTTCGATGAGGGAACAACAGTTGTATATGATGATTATAACTTGCTGAATCAAGCCCAAGACCCACAGTCAAAAGTCTTATTGATCTATCCGTTTGAGCGTTTAGAGTCTGTACGCTATTGTCAGGAGTATCGCCCATCTACTTGGATTGTAGGGCACAGCGTTCCACCCACTGCCAGTCAACTAGAAGAAATTGCTCGGGTTGCTCCTCTGGCAGATGTCATCATCACCTTCACGCAAAATGCCTTGTTGATGCCAGATCAAGCGATTCTACCGAATACCTTGCCTAACGAAAAAACCATCGTCGTGGCATACTGGTCTCCATACGATTTGGACGCATTTGAAAGACGACCCGGTGCCTATCTTACCAGCTACTCCCCCGATCGGATTGCTTTCGATTCCATCTGTGGGATCATCTTTGGGGCATATCCGTCGCGCGGTCAACTACCTATCCATTTAGGGCGTGATTTGTTGGCGGGAACGGGCGTAATTCGTTTGGGCGGAATACAGAACATGTTACAATGAAATGTAACCTTGAGAGGACTTGTTGATGGGAACACTCAATCCAGATTTACTTTCTAAAGACCTTGATTCCGTTATGAATCGCGCTGTATCCATTAAAGATAAACACCGTCATGCCCAATTGATGCCAGAAGTTATTTTGCTTGCACTGTTAGAAGAGAAGGGTACCGCCGCCGAGCAATTGTTGACCAAGTTTGTCCAAGAGCGCGGGGTTGAACTTGAACGACTTATTCGCAAAGTTGCCCTGTCTATTGATACCAGACGAGACCAAAACGGCAATTTAGATTTTGTCGCGCGTGAAAATCGTTTAGTTCCCATGTCACGCCAAACGATCATCATGGTGGATGATGCGCTCAGTTTAGCCAATAGCAAAGATGAAGTGCGCGTGGATACCGACCATCTGTTGAGTGTGATGGCGGAAAGCCACATCAGCACCAGTGGGCTATTGCGTGAATTTGGCATCACCCCCAAATCCATCACTGATTTGTTGACCGATTCGAGCCAGATCATGCGTCGCAGTGGTACAACCAAAGACTATGTGGCGGGGGCAAAGGCGGGTCAAATCAAGGCGGTATATTTCCGTGAAGACCTCCTGCGCGAGATCATCAATATCGTCACGCAATCCGTCAATCGCCATGTGATCCTGATCGGTCAAGATGGGGTGGGGAAGCGCACACTCGCTTATAGTCTCGCCTTGTTAATGTCCGAAGGCAAAGGACCCGTAGGGTTGAATAGCCTTGTACAGGTGGATGAAACCGCCTTGCTCGACAGCGACCATAAAGCAGTGCGTGCCGGGTTGAATCAAGCACACGGCGGAATCTTCTTCATCCCACACCTGCACCGCTTCTTTGGTGGACCTGCACGGGCAGAATTCACCAAAGCGACCCCCTTGATTCAGAAAGCCTTCTTGGATGATAACCCCGTTATCATTGCTACCAGCACCGAACAAGACTATAACGAACGACTTGCCAAAGTAAGCGCGATTGTGGAACATGCCCAAGTCTTACATGTTGATGAACCAACGGTTGATGAGACGATAGAAATTCTCAAAATCATGAAGCCTCATCTCGAAGCGGACTACCGTATACGAGTGGAAGAATCGGCTTTGGTTTTGTCTACGCGCTTGGCAAAGCGATACTTATCCACGATGCCCCTGCCCCGCAGTGCGGAGCATCTTGTCCATCGCACCGCCGCCATGATTAGCATGAGCCAACAATCCCACTTGGCTTTCCGCCCCAGTGTGAATAACTCTGAAACGATGGATGCGGAGGATGTCACCCTAACTATCAGTCAGATGACCGGCATACCCGTCAATAAACTGGGTGAGGATGAACGCCTGAAATATGCCAGCATGGTGGA
>CAIRDJ010000377.1 GCA_903877335.1 uncultured Chloroflexota bacterium
ACCAAATCCAAGACCTGCTACAGATCATCCAAGCTGATGGTTTCTCGGTGGGTGAGGGGGTGGTGTCTCAAGACTTCGACATGATCCATAAACACATGGAGACAATCGGTGGCAAGGTCAAACTGGAGCGCAAGTTCAAGGTGGTCTTAGATGCCGGCAACGGCTTAAGCGGAAGTTACGTTCCAAGCGTGCTAGAAAAGCTAGGCGCAGAGGTCGTGTGTTTATATTGTGAGCCGGATGGCACCTATCCCAATCACTTGCCGAATCCTGAAGATACCGAAATGACCAAAGACCTTGAGGCGAAGGTGGTAGAAGTTGGCGCAGATTTAGGTTTGGCGTTTGACGGAGACTCTGATCGTTGCGGGTTCATCGACAATCATGGGCATCACATTGCTGCTGACCGCCTCTTGGCATTGCTGGCACGCGATCTTCTCTCACGCCATCCCGGCGCAAAGGTTGTCTTTGACGTGAAGGGGTCTTTAGCACTCAGTGACGAGATCAAGAAATATGGTGGCGAGCCGATTATGTGGAAGTCTGGTCACAGCTTAATGAAGGCAAAGATGCACGAGATCGGCTCACTGTTAGGCGGAGAGGTGAGCGGGCATCTGTTCATTGGCGAAGATTACTACGGTTTTGATGATGCGCCCCTCGTTGCTTTGCGCGCGATGGAAATCTTTTCTAAGTCGGAAAAGACTGTTGCCGAAATCTTTGGCGAAATTCCAACTTTGGTTGCCACCCCAGAAATCATCCTCTCTGCTCCCGATGAAGTTAAGTTCAGCATCATTGACGAGCTAACCGAGCTGCTTGCCAACAATTATGAGGTTATCACGGTGGATGGGGCACGCGCGGTCTTCCCCAGCGGGTGGGGCTTAGTACGCGCGTCCAACACTCAACCGGCTGTGACGCTCCGTTTTGAAGCATACACCCGTGAAGAGATCGTTCAGTACATGAAGCATTTCCGCGCCTTGATGAGCAAGCACGCCGAAATTGACTTCGCGAACTTCGATAAGCAAATTGAAGCATTTAGCGACTAATCGCGATTTCACACGGTGGGGTAGCAAGCCTACCCCATCATACAGACCTAGTTGAAATCGCTATAGAGGGACGGGGCGTTCGTTTACCTAACTTCTGATCCGGGTTCTGCCCATTTGCCTTGTGATTCCTCTTTACTGGTAGCGCGAGGGCTTCTAGGTGGCGTGGATATTCCCCCAGCAATAGCAGGGGTAGGGGTAGTTTGTTTAGGTAGATGCAAACTTTTACATTGAGGGTAGGGCGGGGGAACATCATGAAAGCTGTGATTAGCCTCAAACACGTTCACGTTGGTGACAGCGATAATCGTGGGTTGGCACACTTGATACTTCCATCTTGCGCAGTTTCTCGATAATCCAGCATGGTTTAGTTGGTTGAATCCGATCACTTTCATATAATAACCATTGATTTGGCAAGGGTGTAGACTATGAGTTTTATTGATGACGATACTGCAAACCGACGTAAGCAGGTGACTGGG
>CAIRDJ010000378.1 GCA_903877335.1 uncultured Chloroflexota bacterium
CGGACAATACATCATCAACGGAGGGCTAGTGCCCGTCCAGATTGATTATGAAACCGGCATGGGCTATTACGATGAACCCAATGTGTGGGTTATCCACAAGATATAGGCTACGGAACAGGTGAACAGTTGATTACGGTTCACCTGTTTGTACATCGCTAGGAAACCGAAACGGGTAGACGGGTTAAGCGGTTGACGATCGGTAATTTAGCGTAGCGCAAGGACGCACTGGGGACGGCAAGCCGTAAATTAGGCGCACGCTCTAGCAAGGTTGCAAAAGCAACCTTCGCCTCCATCCTCGCCAAAGGGGCACCCAAGCAATAATGGATGCCTTTCCCAAACGCCAGATGTTTATTCGGTTGGCGCGTTAGGTCTAGTTGTTCAGGATGACTAAACACGCTTTCATCGTGGTTAGCGGATAGGATGGCGGTGAAGATCATGCTACCCGTTGGAATCGTCACGTCCTCTACAGAATAGGGCACGCGAGCATAGTTTAATTCGCCTGTCATCAAGGGCGTATCAAAGCGCAACAGTTCTTCAATGGCGGTGGGAAGTTGGTCAGGGTGGTGACGCAACTGGTCAAGTTGGTCAGGATGCGTGAGGAGGGCGTGCGTTCCGTTGGTGATGAGTCCGACGGTGGTTTCATGCCCCGCCGCCATTAACAGAAACACCATCGCAAACAACTCTTCTTCAAATAGCCTTTCGCCCTCATGTTCCGCCTGCACCAAACTCGTTAGCAAATCATCCTGTGGATTTTGCATCCGTTCATTCCCCAGTTTGCGAATGTATTTGAACATTTCCAACATGGCAGGAACGCCCATCATCATTCTAAGGGGGGTGGGGTTCACCAAGATTGCCTCTGACCATTTGCAGAATTTCAAACGGTCTTGTGGGGGGATACCCAACATCTCACTAATCATCTGAATTGGAATAGGAAGGGCATACGCTTCTAACAAATCAACGGTGCCTTCCTTGAGCATGTCATCCATCAACTGATGCGCCAGCGTTTCAATCCGACCCTCTAGGGTTTCAATCATGCGCGGGGTGAATGCTTTGTGAACGAGGGTGCGCAAGCGACGGTGATTGGGATCATCGCTGTGCAACATGCTGTGTGTCACGGCGGAAAAGATAGGGGCGGGCAACCAGCTCATGGCGCTTTGCTTTTTTCCGTTTTCGGACTCGATATTATTGGTATCTTTGATGATGTCGGGACTGGTCAAAGCGGTTTCAATATCGTGATAGCGCGTCAAAACATAGACCGTGCGGTTACTCATCCGCGCTTGTGCGACGGGACTGATCTCCCGCAATTGGCGGAAAACTTCTGGCTTGTTCTGCGCAAAATGATCTCCAAGCAGATCAAACTGGGGAATAGAACCGACGACTTTAATCTTCATCAGAGTCTCCTAAGAAGGTACGAGTTAGGGTTTTGAGAACGGCTTCTTGATAGCTTTCCCATGCCGTTTCAATGTGGTCATCCCCCATCAAGCGCATCAACAATAAGCCCATTGAGGGGGCGATCAACAAACGCGCCATCACGCGCGGATCACCCGTTGGGAGTTTTCCTTGATCCATCAATTGCTTTAGGTAGCATTCCGCAATCTCAAAGACGGGTTGATAAATCCCGTCATATAGACTGCGAGCAAGCGTGGCATCCACAATCGTTTCAGGAATAATGGCGCGGAACACGTCGAATTGTGACTGCATCTGCCGCATTTGTTCCTGAACCTCAGTCGCTAAAAAGACTTGTGGGTCAAGTTGTTGTTGCTGTGCCTGTTGTAGATTGATGGCTTCTGGCTCGGTCAACCGTTTGACAAGGGCATGTAAGAGTTCATCTTTGTTTTTGAAATAGTTGTAGATGGTGCCATCTGCAACCCCGGCATGTTTGGCGATTTGCTTGATGCTAGTGCGCTGGAAGCCGTGTTGAGCGATCACCTCAATGGCTGCGTCCAAGATCAAATTACGTCGCGCGGTGATGAGTGTCTGTTGAAAATCATTTGACATTTGAATTTTGAATCACTATAGTGAATGAACGTTCATTCACTATGATATGTCACCTTTCATGCTTGTCAAGCAAGTTTGTACAGATCGTTCATTTTGCGGGCAGTGTTCAAGGTTGGTGGCAAAACGTAGTCATGGTGTGTTATGCTACTGTGCGTTAAGTAGCCATCATAAGGAGAAGCACATGACCAACGGATTCGTTCACAAAGCAGGAGCAGGCAAGACCTATCATTGGGGGATGGATAATCCCTGCGTCAAAATTAGTGGTGCAGATACCAACAATCAATTTGATTACATCGAAGACACCATGAAGCCCGGTTTTGAATTAGGCACCCATTATCACAAAGAACACTATGAAACCTTTTATGTTTTGGATGGCGAGTTGATCTTCACCATCGACGGAGAAGAAATTGTGGCAACCGCTGGTGATTGCTTACACGTGCCCCCGATGGTCAAGCACAGTTTGAAGACCGTGAGCGGTGGCAAGTCTTTGATGATCTATCAACCCTCTGGCTTTGCAGCGTTGTTAGAAGTCTTCGCCACCATGAGCGCAGAGGATGGCAATGATCCAGAGAAGATGCGCCAGATCAACGAAGCCCACGATATTTGGAACGATTAAACCGTTAGTAATTCGTCTTGAACCCCATTCGTGGGGTTCATTTCCCATTCCGTGTCCGTGAATTATAATGGGAGGGATGTTTATCGCCAAAGAAAGATTCCTCCATCATGACCGTCTTCCCGCTTGTGAATCGCCAGACCGTTTCTACTCCCCCACTCTACCCAGAGCGCATTGTGCAGTTTGGCGCGGGTAATTTTTTGCGGGGTTTTACCGATTGGATCATCCAAATGCTCAATGAACAAACCGACTTCGCTAGTGGGGTGGTGGTAGTCAAAGTGACTCCCGGCACCTACCCTGAACTAGAGGCACAGGACGGTTTGTTTCATGTCACCCTAGAGGGGATGCGTAACGGGGTGTTCCATAGCGAAACCAAACGAATTGATTGCCTACAACGTTTTGTCTATCCGTATATCGATTTTGAATCCTACCGTGCGTTGGCGCGTCAACCTGAAGTACGCTTCTTGATTTCCAACACCACTGAGACGGGCATCCGCTA
>CAIRDJ010000379.1 GCA_903877335.1 uncultured Chloroflexota bacterium
GCGGTGTTTGTGATTGCCATTCATGCCGAAAGCAACTTGACCACCTATGAGCGCGTTTTGTTCCCGATGGTGGCATCGGTGGGGATGCAACCCACTGAACTTTCTAGCTTGCCCTTCATCAATGTTCCACCTCCCTTGTTGGTGGAGTCGCTTCAACCAACGTATACGAACCGCTATGGGATCACCTTTGATTATCCGATAGGGTTTACAGTGGCGGATTATGGCGCGATCGTGATGTTGGTCAATACGGGCAACGTCACCGATTTTCTAGCACGGCAAGGCGAACAGATGTTCGTGATCTCTGCTGTGCCCACGACCGAGCAGGCACAATTGGATGTGATGTTGAGCGGGTTAGATGCCGTGTCTAGCGGGGACGGTTACGATCTGTTGCGCTATGCCGTGTATGGTGAATTGATCGAGTTGCCGTTCAACTTGACCTTAGGAGAAGTGGGGCAGGGTTTTCAGATGGTGAGCGCACAACTCACCAACGCCCAGTTTGCCATGTCCGTCCGTCAACTTTACCATGTTCATGATCCTGACCAACAAGCACGCCAGCGCGAAGTCATGGCAATCTTGTTGAGCGGACGATTATCCACCACCTAAAGGAAAGCCACCATGACGCTCTTATTGGCATTTTATCCCCTCGCTTGTTTGGGAGTGGGCGCGGGTGTATTGCGGGTGATGAACCGCACGGATGCCCTTCCCACCAGCACACGCCTTGCCCTCTCATTCATCTTGGGGGTGGGGGGCATGGGTTGGTTGTGGGGCATCATCATTGGCTTGGGTTGGTTTAACGCTGGGGTAGTCAGTGGGGTAGCGGTGGTTTTCGGCGTGGTGGGGGTGCTAGAGGTTTGGGGGCTACGCCATGCGCTTGTGCAAGCGGTGGCTCACATCGGGCAGGAGCTACGCGCGGAAAATTGGCTAGGTCGCGTGGTGATGGTGGCGGTGCTGTTGTTGATGGGGGGGACGGCTTTCCGTGTGGTCTTGCCCGTGACGTGGGATGCTGGAGCAACCTATTTGCTGATGCCGTCGTATGTTGCCCTTTCGGGCGATTGGAGCTTGATGCCCAACTGGACACACTTTGAAGTGAGTGGCTTCATTGCAGAGGCACACATGGCGGTTCACCTGCTGGCAAATCATCTCCTCTTGGGGCGGTTGTTCGCGTGGTGGGTGGCGGTGGCAATAGGCGTGTTGCTGGCGGACATCGGGCAACATCGCTTGCAGTTGCCCCCGTCCGCACGCTGGATGATCTTTGCGATCTTGTTCACCTCAACCGCTTTCACCAACCTGATCGCGGATGGCAAGACGGATCTAGTGGGCATGGCGTTGGCATTATTGGCGTGGTGGTTTCTGTTGCAACTTGATCCCGCATCCCTCACCCCACGCGCCCTAATGTTTGTGGGGGCAATGGTGGGCATGGCAACCTTGAGCAAGCTAACCTATCTGGCATTGCTGGGAATTAGCTTCTCGCTCTATGTGGGGTGGTTGTTGGTGTCGGCGCGTCGCTCGATGATGGACAGCATGCGTGGGGTAGTCTGCGCGTTGGTGTGGATTGGGGTAGGTGGGGTGCTGGTGTTGATCCCACATTTCATCCGCAACGGGCTATTCTTCGGTGA
>CAIRDJ010000380.1 GCA_903877335.1 uncultured Chloroflexota bacterium
AACCCTGTCTTGCTACGCATTCCAGGGGGCAAATTGAATTGGTCGGTTATCCCTTCAACCTCTCCAGAATTGTTGCACGCGCTAGAGGAACTTGAACATCTCATGCACAATCACAAAGCTGAGTTGGTCAATCCATTCGGCGTGATTGTCGTCACCCAAGATCAAGAATCCACCAAGCGTGTGGATGTAGTCGTCAGTTGGGATGCTGTTAACGAGGAAACAGGCGAAGTTACTCGTCAATTCAACAGCAACCAAACCTACGTTCACAGCAACAGTGAATGGTACGAACGCTAGGAATCATCCTTCTAAGCGAGGGATGGCTTCGTTAAAATGATAGAGTTGTCCCCATCTTACTGCAGATGGGGACGCTTATGCTGTAAACACACTGGCATCTTTTGGTATCGAACGACAGGAACGGGACGGCAATGAACCTCGAACGTCTGATTATTGAAAAAATCGAAGATCGCATTCTCTTGGGCATCATCTCTTTTGTCTCCATCATGGTGATTGTGGGGTGGATTGCCATCAATGAAAATGCACGCATGGCGGCATTCACACAGCAATTTGAAGGGCGTGCTATTGAACGTGGCGCGGGCTTGTTTAACCAGAACTGTTCAACCTGTCATGGCTTGGACGGGCGCGGTTTGGCAGGGGTTGCCCCCGCCTTGAACAGCCCTCACCTGTTCGGTTACGATTTCCGTGAAGTTGTCCGCGCTGAAATTGAAACGATTGAAAAGCGCATTGTGGGCGAAGCGGAAGATGGTAGCCCCATCTTTGAAGAGAGTGTGACTGCGGAAGAAGCAACCACGCTCACGGCGCGCCTTGCCGAGCTTCAAGCGCAAGATCAAGCCATCCTTGCTCAACTTGCCCCCGCCGTTGAAAAGGGCTATGACCCAGAGAAGCCAACCCGTCTTGGTCAAGTGGGCTGGAGCGGAACGTTGAATAGCTATGTGTATACCACGTTGGTGCACGGTCGCCCAACCAGTTCTAGCTATTGGCCCCAAGCTATGGCGGCTTGGTCACAAACCGCTGGGGGTCCCTTGCGTGATGACCAACTGGAACAACTCACCGCGTACATCTTGAACTGGAATCGTGATTGGACGATTGATGATCTGTTGGCCGTGAATCAGTTCGCTAAAGTGCCGGCTGATCCTGCGCTGGTCAGTGCAAACCCCGGTGAACCCACAGTGGGAACAGAGGTCGAAACCATCCTCGCCGAATTGGCTAACTACACAGGCGATCCCATGAATGGTCAAGCGTTGTATACCACCTACGCCTGTGCAGGTTGTCACATGATTGGTGAAGGCGGCGCTGCCCCTTCTCCTGAAGTCACTTGGTTGGCAGCACAAGCAGGGACGGATGGTCGCCCATCGGTTGACAACCCACTTGGCTACATTGTTGAAAGCATCGTCTTGCCCAATAACTACATCGTGAGTGGTTACGTCGCCAACGTGATGCCCCAAAACTTTGGTGAACGCCTCACCTATCAAGACATGGCGGACATTACCGCTTATGTGATGAGTTTCGATAGCTAAGCCCTCCACATTCAAAAGTTGAAAGCCTCTGCAAAGTTCGTTAGCAGGGGCTTTTTGTTATCTATAGCACTTGCATAAATTGAGCTATATCATTTACAGTCAGTTTATAACTCATCAAAGCTGTTTCAATATGAAAAAGGAATCCTATCATGAAACGTGCTGTTGTCCTTTTTTTCAACATGATGGTGTCGCTGTTGCTTGCTTCGGTTGCTTTTGCGCAAGAAGCTGGGGCAACTGAAGTTGAAATGCAAGGTTTGGGAACGGGGATCATGTTGTTGGGTATTTTCGCCGTCATGGTCATTGGCGTGGTGGTGACGGTACGTTCTAATAGCGAGATCGGCAAAGATTAATTGATTGTGAAGTTCATCACAAATCAGTTGCATTGGTTATAGCCCGTCCCGTCGAGTCACACTACAATATTTGAAACGTGTGTGTATAAGGAATCGTAAAGTATGACACAGGCAACTTGGGAAAAATCCGCACAAACTTCTGCCAATCAGGTGCGTTCTAAACGCTCTGACCGTTGGAAATTCATGCTGGGTGGCATGTTGATTCTTGGTGCAGCCATTTACTTGATTGTTGCCAACACGGTTGGTGGGGCACGCTACTTCATCACGGTGGATGAGCTATTGGGTGATCCCAGTTACATTGGGGAAACCGTGCGGATTTCTGGCGCAGTCATCGGCGAGAGCATCGCGTATGACACCAGCGATCCCGCCAAACCAGTCATTGAGTTTAACATCTCGCACATTGACCCAGACGCGCCCGACCTTGCCTTGGCACTACATGAATCCGTCAAGAACCCCACCCTAAACCGCCTCCCTATCCGCGTAGAAAATCAAGCGATGCCGGACTTGCTTCAGAATGAGGCACAGGCAATCTTGAGTGGTTATCTGGGGGAAGATGGGATTTTCCACGCCAATGAACTTTTGCTCAAGTGCCCCAGTCGCTTTGAAGAGGCACTGCCCGACCAGTCCATAGCAGGTGAAGCATAAGCGTATGATTGCAGAAATTGGCATTCTAGGTCTCATGCTCACCGTCGGGGTGAGCGTCTACAGCGTGATCGCGTGTCTATGGGGGGCATATGCCCACCGACAGGCTTTGATCGAAAGTGGACGCACAGCGGCTTTGTTGACCTCCCCCTTGCTGTTCATCACACTGGGGGTATTGTTGGTGGGTTTGGTGGGGGGAGCTTATCAGATCACGTATGTGCATCAAGTGACCGACCCAAACACCCCTCTATTCTACCGCATCACCGCGTTGTGGGGGTCTCAACAGGGGTCACTGATCTTCTGGTCATTCACCATGAGCCTATTCACGAGCGGGGCAATCTTATCGAATTGGCGCACCCATGCCGAATTGATGCCCTTCGCCACAGCGGTGATGATGACCACGCTCGCGTTCTTCGTAGGCTTAAGCCTATTCCTAGAAAATCCGTTTGAACGCTACTGGATTCTTGCCAACAATGTTGTTGTGCAAGACATCTTCATTCCGTCACAATCCATTGCACCCGAGCTTGACCGATTGGCGCAAACCGCCAGCGGACTCAACCCCCTCTTGCGCCACTTCGGCATGATTATCCACCCACCCATGTTGTACTTGGGCTTTGTTGGCTTCATTGTGCCGTATGCCTTTGCGATAGCAGCGTTAGCTTCTGGCAACCTTTCCACAGATTGGATCAAGATCACCCGTCAATGGACACTGTGGGCGTGGCTCTTCCTGAGTTTGGGCTTGTTGTTGGGTGGGCGTTGGGCTTATGACGTGTTGGGATGGGGAGGCTATTGGGGTTGGGATCCGGTTGAGAACGCGGCATTCCTGCCATGGTTGATGGGCACTGCCTTCTTACACAGCGTGATGGTGCAAGAACGGCGTGGCATGCTCAAGAAATGGAACCTATTCCTCATCATCGCCACCTTCACCTCCGTGATCTTTGGCACCTTTGCCACCCGTAGCGGATTGATCGACAGCGTGCATAGCTTCGCCCGTAGCCCGATCGGGGTGCCGATGTTCCTGTTTTGGGCGGGGATGATGTTGGTCTCTAGCATCTTGTTGGTCATTCGCTGGAATCGCGGTGAACTGGAAGATGACCAACCTTTCCGTTGGGCTTTCAACCGTGAGATGATGTTTGTCTTGAATAACATCGTCTTTATGATTCTGTTCTTCGCCATTTTCTGGGGGAGCTTTGGCGCACCGATTGCGTCGGAACTGACCAGCGGTGTAGAAATCTCATTGGGTAGCCAATACTTCAATGGGGTGACTGCCCCATTCTTTGGGCTGATGTATGTCTTGATGGGCATTGCCCCACTCACCGCTTGGGGGCGTAGCACACTCACCCACTTACAAAAGGACTTGTTGATCCCGTTGATACTGACGCTTATTGCGTTGGTGGGGGCATGGTTCTTGGGGGCAACCACTCCAGCCAGTTTGCTCGGTTATGGATTGGTCTTCCTTGCCGGCTTCGTCACGCTGTACATGGTGTACAAAGATGCTCGGTCACGTCAAGTTGCCCGTCAAGAAACTTTCAGCCGCTCCTTATGGAAAACATTTGTGCGCGGTCGCCGTCGCTATGGTGGATTCATTGTGCATCTAGGCATTGTGGTGATTGGGCTGGGGGTCATTGGTAGCACCTTGTTTCAATACGAAACCCAGCGCACCCTACAACTGGGTGAAACCCTCGATGTACAAGACTATCAAATGACCTTTGAACGCTTAGACAGCGGACAGATTGCCGAAGATGGGCGCGTGATGGATATTGCTACGCTCACCCTTAGCAAAGGCGATCAGGCTTTTGAGAGCCTTCGCCCACGTCGTGATCTATTCCAACAGTCGGATGGTAGCTTTATGCCCATGACCATTGCCTCCGCGCGTAGCACATTGGCGCATGATTTCTACGTCTTGCTAGTGGGGTGGGAAGAACTTTCTCCTGACCGCGCCACCTTCAAAGTATACGTCAACCCACTCATTAACTTGGTGTGGTGGGGTGGCATGATCTTGATGTTGGGCACGGTTATTTCCGTTTGGAATCCTGCCACATCTCCCAAGCGAGCAACCGTAACCAATCGCGTCAAGCCTTCGGCGGGGGTTGTCACCGCATGAAGTGGATCTACGCTTGGATGTACGTATGCGCTGGACTGGTGTTCACGCTTACGGTGATGGCACAAACTCCTGATCCCACCACTGTCACCGCCGATGAAGTGAACGTGGTTGCCCGTCAGATGTACTGCATGGAGTGCGAGAACATTCCGCTAGATGTGTGTGGCACACAGGCATGTGTGCAATGGCGCGAAGAGATTCGGCTACAGTTGGCAGAAGGCAAAACCGCCAATGAGATTTTAGAGTATTTCCGCGTCCATCATGGGGATCGCGCGTTAGCCATTCCGCGTTCACCGTGGCAACGCTTCTTGAGTTTGTGGCTTCCCATCATCGGCATCATTGGGATTGTCGCGTTAGGGTTCAACTTCCTTCGGCAAGCGAGCCAACCGACCCCACACCGTCCCACCTCTCCTATGCCAAAGGCAGAAGATGCCTCTCGTTTGACCTATCAACAACGCTTAGACCAAGACCTAAACAACCTATGACCGATTCCCCTAACAAAAAAGCCTCCATGAGCGCGGCAAACCTCACCCTGTTGGTGGGGGTGGTGCTGGTGATTGTGGCGGTTGGTTTACAACTCATGCGCCGTTCCGTTGTGGGTGTGCAAGTTGGTGCGCCTCCCCCTCCCTTTGAGGTGACTACTTATGATGGGGAAAGCGTTCAACTGAGTGATTTCGCCGGTAAAGTGGTACTCATCAACTTCTGGGCGAGCTGGTGTATTCCATGTGCCCAAGAAGCCCCATACTTAAACGAGCTACACGCCGACTATGCGGAGGCAGGACTTGTTCTGTTGGGCTTAAGCCACTCTGATATTGAGCGTGACGCACGCGCGTTCATTGCCGAACACCAAGCGACCTACCGCAACGCACCCGATACCGCCAGTCGTATCTATCAGGCCTACGGATTAACTGGCGTGCCAGAAAGTTTCATCATTGGGCGCGATGGCAACCTAGCCTATTTCTTGCCCGGCTCGATCACCAGCACCAATTATCAGTCGATTCGCCAAACCATTGAAACCTTGTTGAATGAGGGTGTATGAGCATCGCAGGAATCGTAAGCGGGGTGGTCATGCTGTTGGTGTGTGTAGGGATGTTGGCGTTGCCTTTCATGCGCCATCGGCGGATGACGGAGAATCCCACGCACTCCCCCCTCATCCAACAGTATGATAGCCTGTTGCTTGATCTGGCAACGCTAGAGGATGATTACCGTCAAGGTTTATATCCTGAAGCGGATTACACCTCCCGACGTGACAACCTCCGTCAGCAGGCAATCACCATTCTGCAACAATTGGACGCATTGACCCCCGCAACGGAAGAACATCATGCCACTGATACTGTTGAAAAACTCATTGCAAGCTACCGCCAACAGGAGCATAAGTGATGATCGTTCAACGTTGCTTTAGGGTGGTGGTGGTGGTCGGTGTGGGGATGTTGTTCTTGGTCGGGTGTGGGGTGAATCTGTCCGGCGAGCCTAAGATTGTGGCAACCATTCCGCCTGCCACGCCCGCCCTCATCAGTGAGGATTTGGGCTACCCCGCCACTCCGCCTGATCTGGCACAAGGGGCGGCAATTTTCGCCGAGCATTGTACCGCTTGTCACGGTGTGGGGGGCATGGGAGATGGCGAATTGGTGAAGAGTGGACAAGTCCCCGCCATGACCAGTTTCACGGATGCCAGTCAAGTTCCCTTGAAATACCCCACTGATTATTTCAGCATCATCACACAGGGTAACATCGAAAAGCTCATGCCCCCTTGGGCGAACACGCTCAATGAACAAGAGCGTTGGGCGGTTGCCATGTACGTCTATACCTTGCGCCACACCGCCGAAATCCGCCAAACGGGCGAAGCCCTGTATGACACCCATTGCGACAAATGTCACGGGGTAGGGGGTTTAGGGGATGGGGAGCAGGCACGCCTAGACGGAGTAGACCCTTCTAATCTGGCTTCACCCGAAAGCATGGTGACGCTCACCGATGATGCCATCTACAACATCATCCTAGAGGGCATTGGGAGCATGAACGGCTTACGCGCTGAACTCACCGATGAAGAGGCACAGGCTCTGGTAGCGTATACGCGCACCCTCTCCGTCAGCAATGCCGAAGCGATGGGCAGTGTTCCAGAAGCCCCCGCCAGCAAAGCACTCGCCGTCAGTGGGCAAGTGACCAACGGAACGGCAGGCAGTACGCTGACCACCCCCTTAGACGTACAGTTGAGCGTCATCAAGACGGATTCCACCATCGAAGATGTGGCAATCACCCAAACCGATACGGAGGGCAACTTCACCTTTGAGGAGGTTCTCATTGAGCCGGAGATGGTGTACTTCACCAGCACAACCTATAACGAGCGCATCTTCACCAGCGAGCCGATCCTCGTAGAGCGTCCTGACGACGCGCTAGACTTGCCCATCCGCTTGTATGATCTCACGGATGATCCCAGCGTCATTCAGATTGAGCGGTATGTCGTCCAGTTGCGTGCGTTTGAAGATGGCTTGCAGGTGGCAGAATTTGTATTCTTGCGCAACACATCTGACCGCGTATTCACCCAATCCACGCCCATTGCACCTGATAGCCCGCTCTATGCTTCTGCCACGCTCACCCTTCCGCCGGGTGCGATCATCGGTGGAACAGGTGGCAACCAATCCACGCGCTATCAGGTTGACAAAGAGAACTTCAGGGTGACGGATACCCAACCCATCGTCCCAGACGTTGAGCATCTCATGCAGGTGGTGTATTTCTTACCCTTTGAGGACAGCGCAATCATCGAGCATGAATTGAATTACCTCCTGAATGGGGAGGTGCGCCTGCTGGTTGCCCCCACAGATTTACAGGTACAAAGCCAACAACTGCCTTTTCTGCGCGAAGAAGTCATTGGCACCCAAACCTATAACACGTATGGGGGGAGCATGGAGCTACTCGCTCAAGATGTGATTTCCTACGATGTGAAATG
>CAIRDJ010000381.1 GCA_903877335.1 uncultured Chloroflexota bacterium
GATGCCCCTCATATCGTGTATTGGGCGGGCGTGATGACCCTAGTCTATCCCACACAACTGATCTTCGCGCTGGTGGGCATCACCTTAACCAGTCGTCGCTTGATGCGTTGGTGGGCGTTCTATCAATACTTTGACCAATTCACGCTGGCGATCTTGATGATCGTCGCCGTATGGGTGCATCCTAGCGCGTCTGCTTTGGTGCTGGCACGCCTCGCACACGGCACAGTGACGGTTGTGGTGGGGTTGATGCTCTACCAACGGTTACGCCATGCCACCGCGTTCTCCTTCCCTGCGTTGAGGGAGATCACACAGGGGAGCATGAGCGTTAGCGTAGTTGGGTATCGGCGGTTTGGCGTGTTGAACGCGCTGGACAAAAACATCGCCCAATTGTTCACCACGTTACCCGTGCAATTGGTGGGCACGCTTGGCGGAACAGAAGCGGCGGGCATGCTGACCTTCGCCCTGAATCTGATTCGTCAAACCACCTTCTTCACCTCTGCGCTATTTGAAAACCTACAGGCGGTGATTCCGCTTGCCATTGGGCGTGGCGAATACTTGAAATTGTGGCGCAACCTGTTGCGGGTGATGCTCACCTTGCTGATCGGTAGCGCAGGCTTTTACGTGGCGTTCGCGCTGGCGGTGCCCTACTTGATGCGTTGGTTGGGGTCGGAATGGGTGGGCGCAGAACGGGTGATCTTGTGGTTGAGCGTGTTTGGCATTGTCTCCACAGTGGGCGGGGTTTTGGGTCCGTTGTATCGCGCCTTTGATGTGATGGAGGCAATCACCCTGAGCAAGGTTGTCACCATCGTGATCGGTGGGCTAGTGGGGTGGGTGCTCATCCCACGCTATGGGGCATTGGGAGGGGCATGGATGGTGAACGGGATGTTCATCTTCTCCGTTTCCAGCACCGCGTTGCTGACGTTCCCCCCCCTCTATCAGCGTGCCTATTCACCGCCCCCGTCCAATTAGTGGGGCGGTTAGGGCGTTGTCACCACAGCGATAAAGCGAGCTGTTGCGGCATCGTCCGCCACCTCTCCGACCACCAGCGACTCAAAACCAATGCCACTGTTATAAATCAACAACTGCTGATTGAGCCATGTCGCCGATTACGCATTTGTTGATTGTAATGATCGTTGATGAACTGGTATAATCGTTGTCAAACTTTCCATCGGACTAAGTCTGAAGCACCCGTGTCTACCCACCCAACAATAATACTGACCGCGAAAGAAGCAAAGCAACGGCTATGCAGGGCAATAGTGGCACGACTGCTTTTCGCCAGCATGATGATGCTGGGATGGTTTGCCACAGGGGCGATCTTGTTTGCGCGTGCGCGAGGTTACTTGCCATGAAGCCCTCGCCCATACGAGCGATCTATGCCTGGTTGGGGTTGGTTGGCTTGATTGTGATCTTGGCAAGCCCCATCCTCACCTACCCACTTGGGCGCGATCAAGGCGAATTTGCCACCATTGCGCAAGGGATTTTATGGGGGCGCGTGCCCTATCTTGACTTGTGGAATCCTAAACCCCCTGCCATCTTCTACACCTATGCGCTGATGATTCGCACGTTTGGGGCGAACGCCCTCGCCATCCGCGCCTTAGATCTACTCACGTTTCCGTTGGTGGCGTGGGGACTCTATGGCATTGCCCGACGCTTGGAGGATCACCTGAGCGGTTTGTGGGCGGTTGCCTTGTACGCCGCTTTCTACTTCAGCGAGGACTTTTGGACGCTTAGCCAAAATGATGGCATTGCCAGCATCGTGATGGTGTTGGCGGTTTGGTGTTTGTTCCACCTGCTCGATGACGAGCAACACGCCCCTTATGCGTGGGGGTGGGCGTTGGGGGCAGGGCTATGGTGTGGGATCGTGTTATGGTTCAAGTACCCGTTCATCTTGTTTGTGGGGGCAGTTGCGCTGGGGACGGTGTGGCTTCAACCGCGCTGGAGTTGGCGCAATGCAGGCGCGTTCGTGGGCGCGGTGACGTTGGTGGGCGTGCTGGGCATGGGCGCGTTGTGGCGGATGGGGGCGTTTGAAGAGTGGATCATCAGCGTTCAAACCACCGGAGGCTATACCGCACAGGGCTATGACTGGCAAATCTTCTGGCGGGATATGGCGCACTATGGACGCAACCGCTGGGCGCACTGGTGGGTGCTGGGTGTTTTGGTCGGGATGGGGGCATTTTTACAACTGGGTGAGGGTTGGCGTTCAGGGCAAAAATCATCGCTATTGTTGCAGAGCCACCTCGTGACAATTCGACACAAATGGAGTATGATCGACTTTTGGCTTGTGGGATGTACGTTGGCAATGCTAGTTCAAGCCAAAGGCTATGACTATCACTGGCTACCGATGCTACCCCCGTTGGTGTTACACGGCACCAATGCCTTAAAGAGCGTCATCGCCCATTGTCTAAAACTCTGTGCGAGGGGACCTCTGCCGCGATGGTTGGCAAGTTATACCATGATGCTACCTATTTCGGCGGCGTTAGCACATTTAACCTTCTCAACATGGGGCACGACTTACCCGTACCTGAGGGGCGCAATCACGAAAGAAACCTACCTGCAGGGTTTTGTAGGTGGGGAATATGTCGCCAGTGAATCAGTGGCGATGGCACAATGGCTACGGGAGCGTGTGCCCCCGACGGATACGCTGTACATTTGGGGGTTTCGCCCAGAAATCTACTACCTCAGTCAACTCCGTCCCGCAACGCGCTTTATTTTTCAGTTCCCCTTAGTGGGGGCGTGGTATCCTCCTGAATGGAAACAAGAGAACGTCGATGTTTTGTGGGCAAGTTTGCCCCCTTATGTCTTGGTGTTACAAGCGGATTACATGCCCTGGGTGACCGGGCGTGATGCTGATTCAGCTACCCTGCTCAACGAATATCAAGCCTTGCAAGACTGGTTAATTTTTAACTATGAGCGCACAACGCAGATTGGGAATTTCATCGTATGGCAACGCAAGAACAACAAATCATAACCGTTATTCGCCGTGCTACGGATGCTGATCTTCAAAGTATTTCCACCCTCATCCACTCTTTTGTGAAGAATGGTGAGGTGTTGCCACGCACGTTACAAGAACTTACAACGCTGATTGAGACGTTTTTTGTGGCAGAACAAAACGGCGAAATCGTGGGTTGTGTCTCTTTAGAGATTTTTAATTGGAAGCTGGCAGAAGTGCGTAGCTTGTGCGTGGCAGAAGCGGCACGCAATCAAGGGATTGGCAAGAAACTGGTGGATGCGTGCGTTCAATATGCCCAGTCCCAAAATATCCTAGAGGTGATGGCAATCACCCATAACGAAAATTTCTTTGTGTCGTGCGGGTTTGACTACACATTGCCCAACTTGAAGAAGGCGTTGTTCATCCAAACTGGGGTGTTGAACATGCAGGACAATGACCAGTAATCCCTAGCTCCCTTCCCCACAGACTGACTCGGTTTGGTGATTGCCCTCCCTTAGACATTGCCAAACCGAATTGCCCCAACTGCGCCATTTTATGCTACCATAACTTCAACACCCTAGTGGGGTTGCCTGCCCTCTAGGGCTAAACCCATCCAAACCAACTCGTCATAAGGAATGACCAACGATGATTGATATTGCCCTAATCCGTAGCAACCCGTCATGGGTCAAAGAGCAAATGCTATTGCTTCAGGATACCGAAGCGGAACAACGCATTGACCGTGTGGTTGAGCTAGATAGTCGCCGACGCGAGTTATTGACGCTCGCGGAAACGTTGCAATCTTCCCGCAATAAACTCAACAAGAGCATGGGGGGCTTACGGGGCAACAAGACCTTATCCGATGCCCACAAGAGCGCGTTGATGCACGCCGCCACCCAAGCCATTCAGCACGGGAATTATGAACAGGCGGATGCGTACCTAGCAGGCAATGGGGCAGACACCCTCACACCCAGCGCAGAAGACGTACAATCTGCCATGAACGCCCTTGTTGCCAACCTCAAAGAAATGGGCGACCGCTACGAAGCCTATCAAGATGACATCCGCGCGGTTGAAACGGAACTCAACCACCACATGGATTGGATTCCCAACGTGCCGCACGAAAGCACCCCACGCGGTGCAAGCGATGAGCAAAATATCCCCTGGCAACCCGAAGGGGAGATGCGCCAATTTGAGTTCACCCCCAAGCCCCATTGGGACTTGGCAACCGAGCTGGGCATCATTGACTTTGAGCGCGGGGTGCGCATGCACGGCTCACGGGGGTATGTCTTGCGTGGGGTTGGCTCACGTTTACAACGCGCTTTGATTAGCTTCTTCTTGGACAAGGCACGCGAAAAGGGCTTTGTTGAATTCTATGTGCCCTACATGGTGTTGCCAGAGATGCTGTATGGATCATCTCAATTGCCCAAGTTTGCCGATACCGTCTATCAAGATGAGGATGCCGGCTTGGTGATGATCCCCACCTCTGAAGTGACGCTCACCAATTTGCACCGCGACGAAATTTTAGACGAGGCACAATTGCCCCTGTATTACGCCGCACACACCCCCTGCTTCCGCCGTGAGCAAGCAAGCGCAGGGCGCGATACGCGCGGCATCAAGCGCGTGCATCAGTTTGAAAAGGTGGAGATGTATAAGTTCACCACCCCCGAAACCAGCTATGCCGAGTTGGAAGCGTTGACCGAAGCGGCGGCAGACATCATCCGCGCGTTGAAGTTGCCCTTCCGTCGTCTCGAAATTTGTACAGGGGACTTGGGCTTTTCTGCCACCAAGAAATATGATCTTGAGATTTGGGCACCCGGTTGTCAAGAATGGCTAGAGGTTAGCTCTTGTAGCAATACCGAAGCCTTCCAAGCGCGTCGTGCCAACATCCGCTTTAAGCGCGAGGGGGGCAAAAAGAATGAATATGTCCACACCCTCAACGGGAGTGGCTTGGCAACCCCGCGCGTGATGATCGCCATTTTAGAGACGTATCAACAGGCGGACGGAAGCGTGATTGTGCCGGATGTGTTGCGCCCCTATTTGGGGATGGATGTCATTACCGCATCCTAAAATGGGTGGTGCTGGCGTATGCTTTCCCCTTTTGCAGCGGTTGACGTTGGAGAAGGGGAAACTATGCTTGTAAATATTCGGAATGGGTCTTTTGAGACTTGTAAACCGAGCCTAAAGCGTTACACTACGCTAAATTATGACAACGGAATAGGTGCGCTGGATCATCAACATGGTCTTGGGCGCATTCAGTAGATGGTTTGGTGGTTCACATGGACGACAAAAAGGTCGCGTATCAAGCAGCTTTCGTCATTTCTAGTGCCGTATTGATGTTGTTATTCTTATCGGTTCCCTCAATTTTGATGCTTATTTTCTAGCGCAGTGAAACACAATACGCGACCGTGCCGCGGTCTCTAGCCAAAAAAGCAAGCAACGCGACATTGCGAAAACCCCTTAAGTTACTTGATAGGGGGAGGCGCGCAAGGCCGAATGAGCTGCCCGTCGAATGTCTTCGCGCTCGTGGCGAGCACACTGACTGAGGAAGTCGTGGGTGGCTTGCGTATGGTAGCGCAAAAGTGCCAACGCAATCACATAGCGCACCTGCTCGTCTTCGTCGCGCATGAATTGCTCATGGAGGGGCAGGAGTGCCTCCCGAATGCGATGCGTGCCCATCACGATGGCGGTATTCATGCGCACCCCCATTTCAGCGTGGTGGATGAGTTCACAGTGTGTTGCCAACTCGGCTTGACACCCTGCCTGCGACAACTCTAACAGGCGTTGTTGCAAGTCGAGGGGATCGGTCAATTCGGAGAGGGATTTCTCCAAGTCTTCACAATGAGGCATCGTCATGATTCCCCAACTTCTTGCGTGAGCGTTCTCCCATCCTGTCCGCCTGCCATTGTTCAGTTGCGCTCGCCCGAAGGGCGAGGATGGTTTGGGTGGAAGGGTTAGGGTGATCGGTCGGGAAGGTTTTCCAAGTCAAGGTAAGTGTCATCCCTGTATCCCATGAATCAAGTGAAATTGTAGAAACTGGTGCATTGAATTGAAGTAGTCTTGCAGGTGTTCCGCCTTGCGGAAGCTATGCCCTGCCCCGTCCATGACCTTGTACAAAATGGGGATGCCCCGTCGCTTGAGCGATTGGGCAACTGCCTCTGCCTGCTCGAAGTGAACAACCGTGTCCTGATTCCCGTGAAAGATTGCCAGCGGATTTTGCAGGCGTTCCGCGTGACGCAAGGGGGAACGTGCGAACCACGTTTCGGCGTGGTCGGGCAATGCCCCCAACAGAAAATCGTTGTAACGTGCCTCAAAGCGGTGGGTGTGTTCCTGGGTCATGAAATGGTCACACACCGCCGCCCTCACCACCCCCACCTTGAACAGGCTTGGGAACTGCATCAGGCATTGCAGGGCGGTGTATCCCCCCGCGCTGCTTCCCATCACGGCGACACGGTGCGGATGCACCAGCTCGTGCTCAATGAGATGCTGTGCCCCGCTCATGCAATCCAGCGCGTCCACCCGTCCCCATTCCCCAGCTAAAGCCATGCGGAACGCCCGCCCATATCCCATGCTCCCACGATAATTGACTTGCAAAACAGCATAGCCACGCGCCACCAGAAACTGCACCTCACCATCAAAGCGGTGGAACTTTTGCGTGGTGGGTCCAGAATGTGCCTGAACCAGTAGAGGGGGGAGCGTGCTATGTTTGGGCATGTATAGCAACCCATGTAAGGGCGTGCCGTCGGGCGCGTTCCAGAACACATCTTGTGGGGTGACAAACACCTCCGTCGGATGGTGCTCCAGTGCGCTGTGGCGGTTGACCAACGGGGTGGCGTGTGTGGGTTGCCACGTGATGACTTGGTCGGGTTGGGTGCTGTGCCCACCGATGAGCGCGAGGGTATCATCCAACGGACAAACCGCCAGTTGTTCCAGATAGCTATAGGGTTGAAGCTCCTCAAGCGGGCGGATGTCATGCCCTGTGAGGGAGAGTTCCACCAACGTCACCCGCGCTTGCTGGTGGCGCAAGGCGTATAGGGCGGTGCTGTCGGTGCGCCATGCCAATGTGCGCATGGATTGTAACCACCCTGCCACCCCATATTCCGCCTCATCGTGCGCAGTTAAGCAAGTGGTGGCGTGGGTGTTGAGGTCATACACATACACGCGCCACCAACCATCTTGGTCGCTGACGTAGGCGAGCGATTGCCCATCGGGAGCGTAGCACGGTTGGAAGGTTGCGCTGGAGTGGGGCATGGGGAAAGTGTGCGTGCCGATGACCTGTGGTTCCCCCGTGCCCAACAAGAGCCGGTGCAACCGCGCTTCTTGCCAGGGCATGTGTTGGGCATCCCACGTGATGCAGGCGATCTCCTCCCCGTTGGGATGCCAAGTGGGTTGCATGATGAAGTCGTAGCCTTTGAGCAGTTGACGTGCCCACGCTTTGCCATCCAACGGGGTGATGGCTAACGACTGTTGCCCGCTGTCCTCGTGGATGGTTAACACCCAGCGATGATCGGGGGAGATGACGGGGGAAGCAACATGCCCAACTGATGGGGTGATGGGGCGGGGTTTGCCACCGCGCAAAGGCATGACGTATAACTGTGTGCCATCCTGCACGAAGACCACCTGCCCCCCACCAACCGCGAAGCCTCCCCCTCCATAGCCAATGCCTCCCCCAATGCGCAAGTCGCGCACCAGGTCACGCGGGTTTTCGCCACGGGTTTGTGCCACCAGCGCAACACCCGATTTGCGATTTTCTTGCCATACCAAAGTGGGGCTGGTGGTGTCCCATGCCACATCGGAAAAGGAGAGGCTACTGATGAGATCATCAGGTGTGATGGAAGAAGCGTGTATATTTGCAGAATCAAGCCACATGATTTCTTAAAACAACATCACGAACAAAACTAAGTAGCGGGTATCATAACTGGGTTGTGAGGGCAAAACACCCCATTGCTGGGGTGTTGGTAAGTCTGTGTTGCGCAGCGAGGAAATAAAAGTTTTTTTTAAGAATCGCAGTAAATTTGGTTTGCTACGCAACTTTTATCCTTCAAGATGCCTAAACAATAACGATTTATTATCCCATTGTCAAGCAAATGCTAACGATTTCCAGTAGGGTTCGACAGCACGGTTTGTGCAATTTTTAATGGGTCTTAAGAGTTCACAACGGTCTATTATACCTGCATTTTAGCGCATATGTGCTAAAAAATCGTTTTCATGACCGTCGTAACCTAGAACAAAAGTTTATCAAAACCTTAAAAATTTGTAAGCATTGCACAAGTTGTAACCCTGCGCTGCTCATCAGCACGGTTGGCGCGGGCGCTGAAAGAGGGAAATGGCAGGCAAAACCCCACCCCCTCTGCACACAGGGTGCGAGGGGGACATGACAGCAAGTTGTAACGGGCGTTCGGGAGCGAAGTGCTAGAGGTCTGCCACGCGGTCGGGCACGTCTTGGATGATAAGTTGTTCTTGACCGACATAGCGATAACGTCGGATCGGTTTAATGCGTAGTCGGTAGCCTTGTCGCTGTGCCCAGCGCGCCATATTTTGCAGGCTCTCTAGCGCGGTGCGCATGGCGTGCCCCTCTTCATTGCCGAAGCGATAGGTCAAGAAATAGGGATTGTCCACTTTTACATAGCGCACCACATGCTCGAGCGCGTCGGCTATGGAGCGGGCATCTCCCACGCTGTGCAGGTTCACCAGCGCGCCAACAGGCAAGGCAAGGTTGCGGTGCATGGCATCTAACAATTGTGGGCGGTGGAAGAACTTGCTCGCCTTTTCCGCATGCTCAAGCGCGGGGGTGGCTTCGTGAACGGGGCGACCATCTGCAGTATGTAGCTCAACCTGTAGCTCAAAGTTTTCTTCGGCGAGGCTATGCCATTGATCTTTTTCAGATTGTGGGATGATCTCATACACTGCGTCCATGATGCGCTTGGTGTGGGCGATGAGGGTCTCTTTGCGGCTTAAGTCGTGCAACTCCTCGGGGGCTATCTCAATGGGTTTGCCCACGTTCATGGTGACGGTTGGGCGTTGGAACTTCAACGCTTTGGTTAAGCCACTGCGTGCCCCGCCGAAGCCAATTGGCACGACAACCGCTTTGCCTTTCTGGCTCAACCATGTCACCCCTGTGTGGACATCGCTGACCTTCGTATCCCAAATGCCCCCTTGTGGGAACAAACTCACCACGCCCCCTTGTGAAAGCACGCTGACCGCTAACGACATCGCTTTGCGGTCAATGCTCCCACGCTTGACGGGGATGAAGCCATAGAAATTTGCCATCCACGCCACGCGCGGTTCAAGCGGCACATCGCCTGTTGTCAGAAATTCCATTTGATAGGGGGCAAATGCTTGCATCATTGCCACTTCTAAAATGCCAGTGTGGTTTGCCACCAAGATAACGGGACCGTCCGCCAGCTTGGGGAAATTCTTGCGCCCACTGACTTTTGAGTCCACAAAGAAGGTGAAGAAGAGGCGCATTAAAAAACGCCAAAAGCGACGGTAAAGCGTGCGACGGGGATACCGCATTTGTGCATCAAGCGGATTGGTAAGGTCTTGTTTTTTGCTAATGATGGACATGGTAATGGGCTACATCCTTCAAGTTATACCGCGATCTGTGTGCCGTAAGTTACAAACTCACCCTGAACGTCCGCACTGGAGGGAGCAAGGTCGGTGTCAAAATACATCCCCCCCGCTAAAAACCAATCGCCAGAGAGATCATCCAAGTAGTATGCCTCTAGGCGCAAGCGCGCTTGTTTGAAACGTTCTGGAGTGATGTAAAAGATCGCCTGTGTAGCGGACGTATTGGGATCCAGTATGTGCTCTGTGGGAGAATGAACGGTGGCATGAATGGCAGAAAGCCGCAAAACCAGCAAAGCGCGCTCCTCAGCACGGAGAGACGTTACACCGGCATAAACTGCCACCCGTTCGCCAACGATCAACGGCTCTGCCAGAACCATCTGCAAGCGGTAGTGTTGCGTGCTGACGCGCTCTGGTTGCTCTGTTTCTTCCGCATCACGAGCAAACCACGCGGTTTGACCACGCTCGCGGTCTACTTCCGCCAAGTCACCCATCACGCTCAATCCCTTTTCAGTTAGCTGATATGTCCAATCAGAAACATCCATTGTGACATATTTCTGCGTGATGAGCTGCTTCATGGCGGTGCTTAAACTGCGCTCGGTTAGGCTTGCACCCACCATGAGATCCCCCTCATCCGCCCTGTGGTTGCCGCTTTGAGCAAAGTAACGCAACACAGCTAAAGCGGATGACGGTAATTGTTGCAGTTCAAAGACCAAAGACTGACTCATCCCATGATCCTCGTCGCAATGAATGCGTCAAAAGGCTACAGACAAACGATGTCTTACACCTTACAACAACACCAACCGAGCAGAACCGTTACGCGGTGGAATGGCGTGGCGCGTGTCTACAATTATTTTGCTTTGATCCATTAGGTGTTGCCAATCAAAAACGGAATGGTCGGTCAAGATCACCACACAATCCGCCTCGTGAATGAGGGCATCGCTGTAGGCTTCAGACTCTAAACGGCGGTCTCCTTCCAGGCGAATGCTGGGGATGTGGGGATCATGGTAAACCACGTCCGCGCCCTTCTCGTGCAACAAACCGATGACATCCAACGCCGGGCTTTCGCGCACGTCATTGACGTCGCGCTTGTAGGCCACGCCCATCACCACCACCCGCGTCCCGTTTACGCTTTTGCGCTCATCGTTGAGTGCGTCGGTGATTTTCTCGACGACATAGTATGGCATTGACGTGTTAATCTCGCTTGCCAACTCAATGAAGCGTGCGTTGTAATTGAGGGTCTTCAGTTTCCAACTGAGGTAGTGAGGATCAACAGGGATGCAGTGCCCGCCCAAGCCCGGTCCTGGGTAGAAGGGCATGAAGCCAAACGGTTTGGTAGCGGCAGCTTGGATCACTTCCCAAACATCAATGCCCAACTTGTCGCACATTAATGCCATCTCATTGACTAGCCCAATGTTGACCGCGCGGAAGGTGTTTTCGAGCAGTTTGACCATCTCCGCTGCGGTGGGGGTGGAAACCTGCACCACGCGCTGCACTGCCGCGCCATACAATTCTTGCGTCACTTCGGTACACGAGGGCGTTACCCCGCCGATCACTTTGGGCGTGTTGTGAACATTCCACACCTTGTTGCCGGGGTCAATCCGTTCTGGCGAGAAGGCGACAAAGACATCCTCCCCAATCGTATAGCCCAAATCACGAATGGCGGGCACGAAGATTTCTTCGGTGGTGCCGGGGTAGGTGGTGCTCTCTAGCACAACCACCATCCCCTTATGAATGACCTTGAGGATGGTGTCACGGGCTTGCATGACGTAGGACATATCGGGGTCTTTGGTTTTGCGCAAGGGGGTGGGCACGCAAATGCTCACAGCATCTGCGACGCTTAAGTCCGCTTCGTGGGTGGTTGCGCGGATTTTGCCGTTTTCTACCAGCGGTTTTAACCGTTCAGTCGGAATATCCTCAATGTAACTCACCCCACTATTCAAGAGGTCTACTTTGGGTTGGCTAACATCGAAGCCCAGCACGGTATACCCTTGCTCTGCAAATTCTACTGCGAGGGGCAAACCAACGTACCCCAAGCCAAGAATGCCAACCGTTGCAGTTTTGTTGTGCAACGAATTCATCAGTTGTGCTTTATACATCAGATTGAAGTTCCATTCGGTAAATGACAAGTGGGGTATTATAACCCCTGTCCACATGAATGTGAGAGTGAGAAATAGCATGAACAATGATGCGGGTCTGGCAATTCGCCGTAACGGTTATGACAATGCGGTGGGAGGACATCTACCATGAAAGCACCCATACAGGTTCAATTGGGCGACAGGGTACACATGCGCAAGCCCCACCCGTGCGGGAGTGACCTGTGGACGGTGACGCGCTTAGGCTCGGATGTTGCGCTGGTGTGTGACAAGTGTGGTCGTAAAGTTGAACTACCCCGTTCTAAGTTCAATCAAACGCTCAAGCGTGTTTTGCCGCGTCCACCGCAGTAACCTGCGCTTCGGAGTGGGGTTTCAATTAGGGTAAGGAGTCACCTATTTTAAGAAAGCAGGGCACGATGAAGAAGATTTTGATTTTGATGTCCGATACCGGTGGGGGACATCGTGCAGTTGCTCATGCTATTCGGGATGCCATTGCCATTCGCTTTCCCGATCAAGCACAAGTCGAGATTGTCGATGGGCTACGGGAGTACACGCCCGCTCCGTTCAAATATGCGCCAGAGATGTACCCCATCTGGATCGCACACGGCAAAGCCACCTGGCGCCTTAGCTTCTACATGACCAACAGTAAACTCTCTGCACAGTCGGTTAACCGCACCGCCTATCTCACGTTGGAGCGTTACTTCAAGCAAATGCTCCGTGACCATGAGGCGGATGTCATTGTGAGCGTCCATTTGCTCTTGATCTCCCCTGTGATGGACGCGCTGCTGTCGTTCAAAGATCGCCCTCCGTTTGTGACGGTGGTGACGGATTTGGCTTCGACGCATTTGTTTTGGTATGACCCACGGGTCGATCGCTTGCTTGTTCCCACCCCCCCCACCTTTGAGCGCGGGTTAGAAGTGGGGATTTCACCTGAATTGATGCGTGTTACGGGGCTACCGGTCAGTCCGAGTTTTGCTGATCTGCTGGTGCCCCAAGCCGAAGCGCGCCAGAAGCTAGGTTGGTTGACGGACAAGCTCACGGTCTTGATGCTGGGGGGGGGCGAAGGCATGGGACCCTTATACCGTATGGCACGCGCCATCAATGACCAGCAACTGGATATCCAACTGGTGGTGGTAGCTGGAAAGAACAAATCCCTCAAGCATAAACTGGAATCGGTGGCGTGGGATCAACCCACCTGGATTTATCCGTTCACACGGGAGATGCCCTTGTTGATGTCTGCCGCGGATATGATTGTGACCAAAGCGGGCGCCGCAAGCATTAGCGAAGCCATCACAGCTGGCTTGCCACTCATCATCAGCGATGTCATCCCCGGGCAAGAAACCGGCAACATGCAATATATTGTGCAAAATGGCGCGGGTGCGTACCCTGGTAGTCCCGAAGAAGTGGGGCGCACTGTGGCAAAGTGGGTGGCAGAAGGGCGCGACAAACTGCGTGAACGTGCCGAAGCTGCTCGTCGCATCGCCGTGCCTGATGCCGCCTATGTCGTTGCCGATGAGATCATGCAACAGGCGCAACGAGAGCGCATTCCCACCCAACGACGCAATCTGCTACAAACCTTGGGCAACCTGCGACACCACCTGATTCCCTAGTTCAACGCGCGGGGAGCGAGAGCCACTCGTGCACGCTCCCCATGCGAAATCAAGTGCCTTGCGCTTTGTATTGAATCGCGGTTTGGCTAACAGGCGCAAACTCGCTGGAGATGATTTCGACCACCGTCCCTTGCTCTGCCCAGCGGTAAAGTTGTTCGGCTTGGCTATTCTCTGACATCACACAACCGAAGGTGTAGGGGGTGCCAACTCTATTTCCGTTGAGGTAGGTGCCATCGGGCAAAATCACCGCCCCATGAAAGCCATTGACCAAGCCCGGTATCACTTCGTAAATCCCCATGAACCAGGACATCTCCCATTGCCCACATCCCAAGTCATCACACAGGTTATAGCTACTCCCGAAGGCTTTTTCAGCATGTCCCAGAACCTGGTAGATGCCCGGGGAGGTGGGCGCATTTTCGATGCCGGTGGAAATTGACCAGCTAAATACAGGTTGCCCGCTCTCGTAAGCCACTAACCATTGCTCATCCAAATCAACGACAATGCGTTTGTTGGGGTTGGGGGCGTAGGGCATCGTGACATCCTTGCTGGGCAGTTCAAGGATGTCACCAATGGACAGCAGATCGAGGTTGCGCCCACTGTTTTTTTGCATAAGCAAGTAGAAGGGAATGCCCGTCTTCCGTGCTACGCGCGAAGCGGTGTCCCCCGCTTGTACCGTATAGTCCTGTGGCTCATAGCGGATGCGCAACCCAATTTCATGCTGTTGGTTGGCAAGTGCCTGGCGTAGCAACTCAATTGCCTCTTCGGTTTGAATGTAGCGTGGCTCTGGATGTTGCGCACGAAGGGAGTTGGTTTGTGCCTCCACAAACGGAGCAAAGGTTTCTTCGCGCACGCTTAGCCCCTCGTTGTCAATCTCTAGCCAGGTGGTGAGCGTCTCGCGGTCGGTAGTCCATGTGACGGTCTGGTCAAGGTAGGGGTCATACCCTTTGAAGACCAGCGGTGTGCTGGTGAAGTTGCGCACCGTCTCGAGGTATGGGGTGCTGTCCACCACTTGTGGATAAACCGAAGTGGTTAAGACCTCCACGCGGCGGAGCGCGACAATGTTGGCGGGGCTTTGACTGAGGTTTTCCAACGTGCGCGGAATGTCCAACAGTTGCCCTATTGTGCCTTCTATCATGTCCAAACGCTCCCCTTCCCAGCGGAAGCCAGCATTGGTGGGGGCACGGTTGATCGCAGGGGTGAGATTGAGCAGGTAGTCCTGGGCGGCGAGCAGACCACTTTCTGGCAAACTGATGATCGGTAACACCTGTGTGCCGAACAGGCTTTCGCCCATGCTCACACGCTTTGCCTGCTCCGCCGTTTGCAACGCATCAAATTGTAGCCCCAGTTGAACGGGCGAAAGGGTGCTATATCGCTCGCCATTGATGTACACCTGCAATTGAATGGACTGCCATTCCTTTTGAAGCAGGTCGGTCGCCCGTTCAGGGGAAAGCCCACCGATGTTGATGCCGAGTGTTGATACATTTGGGAAAATTCGCCCCAAGAGCGGATGGCTTAGGTAGTACAAAGTGAATAATGCCACCGCCGCCAACACGCCATAGCGTAAAATTGCCCCTTGAAAGCGCAGATACCACCCCAAGTTGTGCAAGAACGCTATATTTTCTCGCTTGGTCGAGGCTCCCTCGCGCTTTTGGGTGTCGTTTAACTGTTGGCGTGCTGTTGGCGTGCGCTGTTGACGTGCCATCTGCCGTTGACGTGCCCTGTTTCGTTTGGATTGGTTGGAAGGTGGTATGCCCATCGTTTAACCTCAAAGTAACTTAACCAAAAGATGATCTTGTAACGTGTTTACCGAACGTATCTTGATACTTTGTATGAGATGTATTAAAACCCAAACCAACGCTTATTTTATCGAATTGGTGTGGCATCATTTTTATTATAAACATGCTTGACCAGTTGCGTAGTTTCTGGTTTCGGCACACAATTGGGAATCCTGTAATGCTTCCCCTCTCTAAAAAACCAACCCTTCATGAAATCAATACCATTGTGTGGCTCAATGAGCTATCCCGACGGTTTAACCGTTCCATCAACCTTAGCACCGTCCCCGATGAAGTGCTGGATGAAATCGCCAATTTGGGGGTCTCTGCGCTGTGGTTGATGGGTATTTGGCAACGCAGCGAAGCCACGCGACAAAGCGCGTTGAACTACATCCATGAGTACCGCCCCGCCTTGCCCAACCTTGAGCGAGAAGATGTGAGCGGTTCTCCGTATGCCATCTATGATTACACGGTTGATCGTGAGATGGGGGGAGAAATCGGCTTGAAGCACTTGCGGGCACGCTTGCAAAAACGGCAGATCTCCCTCATCTTGGACTTCATCCCCAACCATATGGCGACGGATTCCAATTGGCTCAAGCAAGCCCCACGTCTTTTCATACAAGGCACCCCCGAACTCCACGCCAAAGATGACCTCAGTTTTTTGAAGACGACCGATGCGTGGGAACGCGAAGTGATTGTCGCACGCGGGCGCGACCCCTATTTCCCAGCATGGATTGACACCGCCCAACTCAATGCTTTTCATCCCGACTTGCGCCAACAGGTGATTGATACCCTGTTACGGATTGCCACAATTTGTGATGGGGTGCGTTGTGATATGGCTATGCTCATGACCAACGTCGTCTTCCATCAGACGTGGGGATGGCTCTTGAAAGCGTTCCCAACACCGCCAACAGAATATTGGTGTGAGGTTATTTCTGCTGTGAAGGCACAATTCCCGTCGTTCATCTTCATTGCCGAAGTCTATTGGAACATGGAATCCCAATTGCTTCAGCAGGGCTTTCACTACACTTATGACAAGCGACTGTACGATCGCTTGCTCGAGGGGAACGCGGGGGCAATCCGCGCCCATTTGATTGCTGACATCAGTTTTCAAAACCGCTTGGTGCGCTTCATTGAGAACCATGATGAACCTCGTGCTGGCTCCACGTTTGGCTATGAGCGTCAGCCGGGGGTGGCAGTTTTGGCTTTCACGCTCCCTGGTGCTGTCCTCACTTTTCATGGGCAGTTTGAAGGGGCGAAAGTCAAACTACCCGTACAATTGAGCCGTGCCCCTCAAGAGGTGGTGAACCCCACGCTCAAGCTCTTCTATCGAAATCTGTTCAAAGAGCTACACAGTTCCATTTACACCAAGGGCATCTGGCGATTATTTGATTTCGTCCCCTCCGCTGGGTTTCCGTATAACGTGATTGCTCACGGGTGGGTTGACGCTGCGTCTGTGGCATACCGTTTGATTGTGGTGAACGTCAGTGGCGCGTTCGCGAAGGGGATCATCCCGCTCAAAGATTGGCAAACCCTCGCCGATCAGCAATGGGCATTGGTGGATGTCATGCACCAAACGGAGTATCTTTGGGATGGCTCGCGCATGGTGCGCGAGGGGTTGTATGTTGAGCTACAGGGCTTTGGCTATCATTTGTTTCACTTTGAGAAACGCCCCTAACCGCCCCTCATTCAGCAGAAGGGGTGCCATCCTCGTCGTCGGAAGGCAAGCCCACTGAATCGGTGGGCGTGCTGGCACCCAGCAAGGCAGGGCGTTCGTTCGGGATGAACACCACCTGTTCTGGTGGGGTGTCAGTGGGTGCGCCTCCGTGCTCATCGGCGAACAAACTCGGTTGGCTAGGTAACTCATCTGGGCGGCTTTGCGCCTGTTGAATCAGCTTCTCAAACTCACGTAGCCAACGACGCGCATCGGTCACGCGCTTGTCATGGTGCGCGTCCATCAACTGGGTGGCATGTTGCATGTACAGCAACGCCGTTTGATTATCTTGTTCGCGGTGATGAATGAGGGCAAGGTAGTACGGAATTTCAGCGTGGTTTGGATAGACCACACGAGCCGTGATGAAGAATTGGCGTGCATTTTCCCACTGTTTATCGTTGAAGGCGAGCACACCTAGCCCGTAATGGGCAAGCATTTCGCTCCCGTGAAGGCGGAGCGCGGTTTCAAACGACAACTTAGCGAGGGACGTTTCCCCTTTTTCAAGTTGAAACAACCCTTTGCACGCATGGTATTCCGAATTTTTGGGGATTAATGCGAGTGCTTGCTCAATTGCTTGCAGGGCAGGCTCAAGGTTGCCCTTGTGATAATGGTCTAGGGCGGCGCGATAATGCTCATCGGCTTCATAGCGCGACGCGCCTATTCTGCGCGAGTTGCCCATCTTGTCTAGGCTTCTTCCGACTCAATGAATTGTAACCATGCCCCATCCATACCCGCCTCACTCACCCCATAGAACACGCGCAACCCGCCGTCCACGCGCATGACCAAATCGTAGCGCGTGTCTTGCCCACGTTTATACACCCGCCACAATCCGATCGCACTGGGGTGGGATGCCCATTGAATTTTACTTTCATCAATGGGGTTGCTTTCACGTTGCTTGATGGCATATTGCCACAACTTGCGAGCGGACTCTTGCTTGACGTGGTGCACGATGTTGCCGGTGCGCAAATCACACATGATGTAGTAATTTTGACCGTTTCGTTTTTCGGTCCCCACCACTTCAACTCCGGTCTGGGGGATGCTAATGCGTAGCGAAAAAGCCTCTGGTAGGGAAGGATGGGGAAGCCCATCGGTCACAAGCGCAGAGGGCGAGGCTTCGAGGTCTTGAGTTGAGGTGGTATGGGCAAATTGTAAACCCTGTTCCACTAAGCGCACCAGCTCATCGCGCACGGCTAAAGAGGATTCCACCTCATCACGCACATAGATTTTATACTCATCGACCGCATAGGGGCGCGCTTTGCCAAGTGGCACACGGATGCGAATCACGTTTTGCCCTTGTGTCTCAAGAATGTCTAACTCCACTTTTAACTGGGGGGATAAGCTGCGGTCAATGGCTTGCGAAAGTTCATTCACCACTTTTTGGGCATTTTGAACGCCAACGATCGGTTTGGTGGAGTCTGCCTCCAGTCCAATGTAGATGGTGCCACCATTGGTATTGGCAAACGCGCACACATCCACCAAGATATTATACAGATGCCCCCCTTGTCGTTGGGCAGAAACATGGAAGGACTGGATGATCGACACCCCTTCTTCGCGTGCAGTCTGAACATAATCTTGTTTCTGTCCGCTTTGCACATAGGGGCGCGAGCGACTGAAGTCACTGCTTTGGAAGAGTTCCGCCAAGTTCGCAAAAGTCGGCTCTGTGAGCAAATACTCTGTGGTGCGTTCGCCCACTCCCAGCGTGAGTTGCTTCCCGCGTTTATCCGTTTGGGTGTCCAGCGCGTGCGCGTCTGACCCTTGAATACAACGCATTTTGCGCGGGTATTCGGTTTTGGTGCCATTGAAAAACCGCGCCGTGCTGTTGCGGTTGGGGCTAGTGAGGTCGGTTAACTCCAGCGCGTGCAAAAATTCTGACTGAGTATAGGCGATGCGCGTTTGTCCTCCAAAGTCCATGCCTCGCATCGCCACACCATTGGCACTGTTGGCATGGGCGGCAATGACCAATCCGCCCCCTTGATGGATGGCTTCATACGCACGCAACACATCGGCAGATGCGCCCACTTCTGAATGCCCCTTCTCAATCGCTTCGAGGGGGACGTTCAAACTCAACAGGATGTACTCAATTTCGCGGATGGATTTGGTGGGCGGGAAGATCGCCAGGATGTGAAAGCCAAAGGTTGCGGTGAACTCAAAACCGGGCAAAACGAGAATTTTTTGAAGCAGACGCTCATAGTCTTTCAGGCGTTTCAACTCGTTTGGCTCCGCACGCCCCAAGTCACGCAGATAGCGCAATTGCTCAATCTCGCGTTGCATGGTGGCATAGCCGTTGACCGTGTTATGATCGGTGAAGGCGATCATCTCTACGTTGCGGGTTTCCGCGCGCTGTAGAATGTCAAGATACGTTGCTGACGGATCACGATAATCAGCAGAGGCGGGGGTATGGATGTGCAAATCGGCATTGATCCACCGATTCTTGAGTGTTGTTTTTTTAGCCACGTTCGTGTTTCAGTTTTTATTTCACTTGAGTAATCAAGACCTTGAGTTACAGAGCGATTGCACTTGGTTCAAACCGGTTGACCCAAAAACGATTTGCCCCTGCTGATAAACTTTCGCCCGCAACCATGAACCCGACGTAATCACAACGGGACACGGTTGGCGTAGCACGATGATGCTGTCCATCGTGTTTAGGTGATAACCCGCCGTTAAAACTTTGACGCGGCACGCTTCACCTATCCGTTTATCCGATCAACAGTATAACGCATTTGCGAGGTTCATACTACTATCGGAACGTCAAATGAGGTGGTAGCGCGGTGGCATTTGCTCTGCGCTACCCTTCACGGCTTGACTATACCGAGTACACTAAAATCCTAAGCGTCCCTTGTGACCGCGTTTTGCGTCTGGAACGGGGTCTAGTAAGGCGTGCTCGAAAACCTCATCCAATGACTTCACTAGCAAGAACTCAATCTCGTCACGAACTTCTTGCGGGAGGTCATCCAGGTCGGGTTCATTCTTTTTGGGGAGCATGACGCGCGTTAAGCCTTGACGATGAGCTGCCAATACTTTGTCTTTGACCCCACCGATCGGCAATACCTGCCCACTGAGGGTGATTTCCCCCGTCATCGCCAAGTCATTCCGCACCGGGCGTTGGGTTGCCAACGAAGCCAGGGCGGTGGTCATGGTGATGCCGGCGCTCGGTCCGTCTTTGGGGACAGCACCAGCGGGCACATGCAGGTGAATATCATGCCCATCAAAGTAATGGGGTTCAATGCCAAGCATGTCCTGATATTTGCGCACGAGACTGAGCGCAAGTTGGGCACTCTCTTTCATCACATCCCCCAGTTGCCCGGTATAGCGGAAGCCTTGTTTGCCCTCATACGCGGTTGCCTCAATGAACAAGACTTCTCCGCCCACAGCGGTATAGGCTAGGCCGGTTGCCACGCCCGGCTCGGTGGTGCGCTCGGCAACGGTTTGGTCGTAATTGCTCTTGGACTTGCCTAACAGTTCTAGCGTGACAGCGGGGGTCACGGTCAGGTGGGTGACTTCCCCCGCGGCAATCTTGGTGGCAACCTTCCGCGCCAGCTTGCCGATCTGGCGTTCGAGCTGACGCACCCCTGCCTCGCGCGTGTAGTCCCGAATGATGGTCTGGATTGCCTCTGGCGCAAAGGTGATCTCTTCATCGTGCAGACCGTTCTCCCGAATTTGGCGGGGGATGAGGTAGTCGCGCCCGATGATCGCCTTTTCCTGCTCGGTATAGCCACTCAATTGGATGATTTCCATGCGGTCAAGCAAGGGGAGCGGAATCCCCTCAAATTCATTGGCGGTGGCAATGAACAAGACATCGCTCAAGTCAAACGGAACATCCATATAGTTGTCGCGGAACTCGCGGTTCTGCTCTGGGTCAAGCACTTCTAGCAACGCAGAGGACGGGTCGCCACGCAGGTCACGACTGACCTTGTCGATCTCATCCAGCATGATGATGGGGTTGCGCGTTTCGGCACGGCGGATGGTTTGGATGATGCGCCCTGGCATGGCACCAATGTAGGTGCGCTTAAAGCCACGAATTTCCGCCTCATCTCGAATTCCGCCCAAACTCATGCGGATGAACTTGCGCCCCATCGCGCGGGCGATGCTTGCGCCGAGCGAGGTTTTGCCCACGCCGGGCGGTCCGATGAAGAGGATGATCGCCCCGCCACGCTCGCGGCGGATGCTGTCGCGCGTGCCACGCTCTTCGTCAACCTTGCTGAACTGTTCGGCGCGTTCGGCGCGCAGTTTGCGCACTGCCAAAAATTCCAAGATGCGGTCTTTGATGTCCTTCAAGCCGTGATGATCTTGGTGTAATATCTCGCGGGCATGGTTGATGTCCAGATTATCGACGGTGGTCTTGCTCCAGGGCAGGCTCACCATCCAATCAATGTAACTGCGGATGACCCCATATTCCGCCGCTTGTACGGGGAGTTTTGCCAGACGGTCTAGCTCGCGCGTGGCTTCTTTGTGCGCCTCTTCTGGCATGCCTGCTTCGGCAATCTTCTTACGGAAACTTTCGATCTCGGCGGTGGACTCATCATCCTCGCCCAGCTCGCGCTGGATCGCCTTCAGTTGCTCGCGTAGGAAGTAGTCCCGCTGCATCTTCTCCATTTCAGACTTGGCTTCGCTTTGAATCTTGCGCCCCAGTTCCAGCACCTCCACCTCTTTGGTCAAGATGCCAATCAAGCGCATGATCTTGTCTTGGAGCGAATCAATCTCGAGCAGGTTTTGAGCATCTTGTAAATCAATGCGAATGTAAGTCGCAATCGAATAGATCAGATGCAACGGTTCTTCGGTGTTGAGCATCGAGGAGATGAGCTCGCCGGGGATGCTGGGCACCAAGTCCGCCAAGCGCGTAAATTGCTCGGTGACATTGCGGATGGCAGCTTCTAGCTCAAGCGGGTCTGCAAAACTTTTCTTGGTGTCTTCGGGAATGGCCACCACTTCCGCCATGAGATAGGGTTCTAGCGCGGTGTATTGTTCAATCTGAATGCGGGTTAGCCCTTGCACCAACAGGCGAATGGTCCCGTCTGGCGCACGAAACAACCGATGGACGGTAGCCAACGTGCCCACATTGTAGATTTCGTCGGGGCTAGGGTTGTCGTTTTCGGGGTCTTTGCTGGCGAACAACCCAATTAAACGATCTCCGGACATAATATCATCCACCAAGCGGATGCTACGGGGTTGCCCAACCGTGAGCGGGATGGCGGTTTGGGGGTAAAGCACCATGCCTCGTACAGGCAAAATGGGGAGGTTCTTGGGGATGTCCACTTCAAATTCTTCTTCGTCCCCGTGGCTCACTTCCGTGCCGATCTCGATCCCCAATGTCATCGGCAGGGGAAACGCGGTGTCTTGCTGCTCGTCCCCACTTTTTTCGACAATCAGGTTATGTTCTAGTTCACTATGCTCACTCATTACGGATCGTTCCTTCGTCCTGATCGTTGTGCAAATCTACAATATGAATGCGCTGGGCTTGTTTACGAGTTAGTTCAATTTTCAAGAAACCGCTTTGGTAGGTGGCAAGCACTTGTTGTTCTTGAATCGCCCAGGGAATGGGGATTTCAACAGAGAACGCCCCGAACCGTACTTCCGCCTGATGATACATGGCACTTTGGAAGTCTGTACGGGGGCGGTTGCCACTGATTACGAGCAGGCGATGATACAGGGTGATCTTGAGTTCATCCGTCTGAATGCCGGCTATTTCTAACAAGATGAGGATCGTATCATCCAATTCAATCACATCAACAGGTGGGACGAACTGGGGAGGTTGGGCTACAAAACGTTGCGTCCCCCATGATCCAGAGGCACGCTTCTTGCCACCTTCTGTTAAAGAAGTTTCATCAACCATAAGGTTCTCCAATGACTCTCGAGAACAATGTGCTATTACTCTACCATACTCCAGCGGAGCAACCATCAACGCTATGCAAGAAGTATGTTGGAAATTTGCAGGTAAGCGGATGAGGTTCGATGGGTCATCCGCACCCTTTTCACATGCACTGATAATAGGGTTCAGTGAATGTGTGTGCGTTCGTGCTTTGACGTTGCAGGTAAGCCCGCATGGTCTGCGCAAGATCCTCTTCATCTTGCCAAAACGAACTCACCTGGCTACGGTACGCCTGCATTGCCCCGATTTTTGCCCGTATATTCTCATCATTGAGGAGGCTCGCTTGCAGTTGCAAGGTGGGGCAAGTGGACTTAACAGTTTGCAAGCGCGTTTCGACTGCTGTTTGCCGCTCTGCATAGGGATAATCTGCGTAAAACAATACGCGCGAGGCCTCCCACTGATGTTCCCTAATGTACCACATCGCCCATTCATGCACGATGACATGATCGACATGGTGCCCAATGCCTAGCGGTATCACCAACTTCTCTGCTGTTTTCGGGAGCGACCACGAGCGCAAATAAGGCACGGCAGGATCATCAGGGTCAGGAGTTGACCACAAGGATGCTTCGCCAGCGTACAGGGCATTCCCACGCGCGTCTGTTCGATAGATGCAATCGGGAATTGGAAGATGAAGAACCTGCGCCCCCAGCGACGCAACCGCGTCATGATCCTCTTGGATGCGCAAGGCGACTGGCTCCGCATGTCCGCCCCAACGCGCGTGCAAGCTGCGCACGATGGGGGTATCGGGTATGGGGGGGGTGGGCATCCCCGCCATGAGGGTGATAACTTGCACCGTCTGCCCGTGCTGACTGAGTTGGTGGATCATCCCGCCACAACTATAAACAGCATCATCAAAGTGAGGAGATAGAAAAACGATCATGCTTTCACCAATGGGATTGTAAACGTGAAGGTGTCACCCATCCCAAGTTGCGACAGGAGGGTAGGTTGCGCTTTGCCTGACGTTGCAAGCAGGGCACGGTCTCTGGCAAGGCGGTGAGTTTCATGGTGGAAAAGGTGGGCATTCCATTCAGATCAGGCATCGGGGTTTTGGGCGTCTCCGTTTTGGTAGTAATCACACCACGCGGTGAGCGGGCACTGGGCGCATTGGGGCTTACGCGCGTGGCAAATCTTCCGCCCGTGTGCGATGATCTGCATGTGAAATGAGAAGTAATCGTGAGCGGGGATCATCGCTTCTAGGATGGTATGCGCCTTCTCTGGTTGCGTACCCGCTGGCGTAAAACCAATCCGCTGGCAAACGCGGTTGATGTGTGTATCAACTGGGAACGCCGCCCCGTTGAAGCCAAAACTAATCACGATGGAGGCGGTCTTTAGCCCAATGCCGTCAATGCTCGTCAACCATGCTCGCGCCTCTTCGGCAGGCAACTCCCCCAAGAACTCCAAGTCAAACTCCCCACGCTCGTCAAACACCCGTTGAAGCACCCGTTGAAGGCGCGGTGCTTTTTGGTTCGCCAAGCCTGCCACGCGCACCGTCTCCACCAGGTCAGCGAGGGGGGCGTTCAGGATTGCCTCATAGCTGGGGTAGCGTTGTTGTAGGTTGCGGAACGCTTGCCCCGAATTTTGGTCGGTGGTGCTGGCACTCAAGATAGTGAGCAGCAAAATATCCAAAGCGGAGTTTTCTTTGCGCCAGATCAACGGGGGATACAGGGGCGACAAGCCCGCCAAGACTGGCGCGTACTTGGCACGGCGTGCTTCAAAGCGGTCAACTTGTTGTAAGATTTTGTGCTTGTCCATTGCTCACCCTAATTTGCTTGCCTCACGGGTGATTATACCGATAAACCGCGCGTTAGCAATTTTTTCAAAGCGTGGCAAGTCTAAGCGCAATTCCCATGTGCCGTTTTGTTCGGGATCATAGAATAACACGCTGGCGTTATTTTGCGTCCACTGTAGCGGGCGAAAGCGTACTGCGCTGGGTGGCATCAAGATGGTCTGTGTTTGGGCAAGCATGTCCACCAGCACATAGGCAGTCCGCACCGTTTGCTCGGCGCTCCCGAACTTCTCCACTTGTGCCAAAGCATACAGGGCGACGCGCTCATCAGGGGAGATCATCATGTCCCCTGCATGGGTGAAACCGCTCAACCGTATCGGTGGAAGGATGGTGCTGGTTTGGTTCAACAGATCATGCAGGTGAACTTCAAACCCGCTCAAATCATCCGAGAGCGACAAGCGCACGAATACCCTCCCTTGCAGGTCGCCCGCGCAGTAACATCCCGGTTCATTGGGGAGTAGCTTGGCTTGGTTGGGCGCGTCAAACGCCACTTCAAACATCCCAGCGAACTCATCATAAGGGGTGAGCGCGCCAATTTGATCGGGTTGATAGTCCATCAACAAGGCGGAATGGTTACGGATGAAGGCTAACGGTAACGCCCGAACGCCTTGACGGGGGACATCCTCCAAGAGAACGCGCGGATTGGTGCCGTCAACATGTGCCAACGTGGTGAGCGTGCTAAGTTCCCCTGTTGGGGCGCGCCGGGCGAGCGTCCACGCGATTTGACGGGTGGACTCATCCACCACCCACTCCATATAGGCGGTGTGAGTGTCGGGTTGGATGAACGGATGGGGCGTGAGTGCACCGTTCGGATGGGCAAGCATCACCTGTCCGTTCAAGCGGTCGAAGAATAAGATGTGCTCCCCGTAAGGGGTGTATCGTTCCCCATCGACTTCGAGCGTGGTGGTGTTGCCATCCTGCATAGCCACGAATGATAATGTGTCCAGCGCGGTGGCACGATCATGGGTTACGAAAACCTGCCACACCCCCGCAACCTGCGCGGTCGCCATTTCAAGCCCCAAGCCCAAGCTGACCACCGCGCAAACCAGCGCGTTTCTAAAGGGCATGTCTCACCGCGTCCACGATTTGCGGAAGCATTTCGCCACTTTTGCCCGTGCCCGCGCCACTGAATACGCAAAGCTGTTTGGCGTTGCTGATTAATTGAATGGCTTGTTCCAGTTGATTCATTGGATTTGCCTCCTGCTTCATTGAATTATAGCCCCACACCGCTAAAATTAAACGCAATGAACGCAAGATAAAGTGAGCACCCAAACCATGCATGCGGACGAGCAATCAGACCCTTCAGCGATACAACCCGACGCGACGGAGGTTAGCCCATGGTGGGCTTTGGTGGCGGTGGGGGTGGCAATCGCTGTGTTGGGGGGGTGGGCAAGCTATGAGGCGCTCGATCTTTCTACGGTGGTTTTAGAGGATTGGATCGCCTGTGTGACAGGGCAAGGGGGCGCGCTGGCAGGTTGCCCACTGGTTGCCAAAGATTTGCCACGCTGGCGATTTGAGCTACCGGTGGCGTGGGTGATGCTGGCAGGGTTGGGCGCGATGGTGCTGGGTCCTATTCCCTTGATCGTGATGCTCAACCGCTATCAACATTGGTTCGCCAGCGTGCTGTTCTACGTGTTTGTGCTCGTGCCCTACGGTTTGGTGTGGCTATCGTTGTTTTTAGTGGGCATGGTTGTGGCGTTGGTCATGACAGGTCAATTGTCACAAGGAACTTAGGATGGGGATTGTATAGCATTGTGACAGAAACTTTGCTACAATTCTAAGTGTTAAGGTCGTATTATCGACCTAACTTTGGTAAAGATTTACTCTGGAGGAATCTCTAACAATGCGTTTAATCAAGATTTTAGTGGTTGTTCTCGCTGTATTGGCTTTTGCCGTTGTTCCAACAATGGCACAAGATGGCATCGAATCTGTTTGTTTGATTACCGACGTAGGTCGCGTCAATGACGGTACATTTAATCAGTTCGCTTATGAAGGCATGCTCCGTGCAGAAGAAGAATTTGAACTCGAAGTGACCTTCATCGAAACCCAAGCCTCCACCGATTATGAAGCCAACATCAACACCTGTGTTGACGAAGGCTACGAAGCAATTGTCACCGTAGGCTTCCTCATGGCGGACATCAACAAGGCACTTGCCGAAGCAAACCCCGATGTTTACTTCATTGGTGTTGACCAGTTCTTTGCAGAAGGTCCAGCAAACTTGACCGGTGTTCAATTCCGTGAAGACCAAGCTGGCTTCCTCGTGGGCGTAATGGCTGCTCTCATGACCGAATCTGGCACGGTTGCCGGTGTATACGGCATTGCCATTCCTCCCGTGGTCAAGTTCCGCAACGGGTATGAACAAGGTGTCGCATACGCTGTTGAAGAATACGAATTGGATGAAGTCACCGCGCTTGGCGTGTACATTGATGATTTCGTGGCTCCCGATCGTGGTGCTGCCGCTGCTGAACAATTCATGGGTGAAGGTGCCGATGTCATCTTCGGTGCAGGCGGACCCACCGGCTCTGGCGCGATCTCCGCTGCTGCCGCTGCGGGTGCAATGGTCATCGGTGTGGATCAAGATGAATACTTCACCACCTTTGGCGAAGGCGAAACCCCTGGCGCAGACATGCTCATCTCCTCCGCTATGAAGCGCGTAGACAACGGTGTTTATGACTTGCTTGCCCTGTTGGCACAAGGTGAAGAACTCCCCGGAATCATCTATGTTCTTGAAGCTGCTAATGATGGCGTAGGCTTTGCTGAAGCACACGATGCAGATGTTCCAGAAGAAGTGACCGAAGCAGTTGCTGGCGTCTTTGAAATGCTCAAGTCTGGCGAATTGGAAACCGGCGTTGATCCTGTCAGCGGCGAATTGTTGGCTGAATAAGCTCCAAACTTAACGGGGTGGGCGAGTGTTTTCACTCGCCCCACTTCCCCCATGTAGAAGCACATGAACAATTGGCGCGGTCATTTTTCCGCAGCACGCCAGCTCGTTCCTTTGGTAAATCAGGTGGTGGCTATGGGTCGCTCTAAGATTGATATACCCGAAACAGAAAAACAGGACTTTTGGGAATTATTTGTTCATCCGCATGTTCCGCTGGGCTATAAGATCGGTTTGGTGCTGTTCTTATTGTTGTATCTGGTCTCTCCGATTGACATCATTCCAGACTTTCTTATTCCGCTCTTTGGCTATGCCGATGATGTGGGCGTGGTGATGCTGAGCGCCAACCTCTTCACCAGCAACGCCAACCGTCGTCTTGCTCATCTACGTGAATTAACCCCCACGAACCTACTCATCTACCAACGGAGCAACCTTGCTTCGATTGGTGCGTTCATCATGACGGTCGGCATCGTATTCATCACCCCTGCCCCCAAGTGGTCGGCAATCCCCATCGCCATCGGCGCATCTTTCTTGGCACGCTTGGCGGTGCGCCTGATCTTTGACCGCGCCATTTTGAGGGATGAAGTTTTGGCACAGGCGCAATCGCTCCCCTCAGAAGCGTCCCACGCCCCCGCCTCAGAAAGTTTACAGCAGGGGTTACGTCAGGGACGTTCGCTCAAAGATGACCAGTTTGAGCAGTTGCTCCAACGCGAGAAGCCCAAGTGGGACGCAGCTGACCATCGGCACAATCCGCTTGACCGTGAGTGATGGGGGCGGGATGAGTCCACAGCAGATCTTGGTCATCGGGGATATTCACGGGTGCTATGATGAGTTACAGGCGTTGTTAGACCGTGTGCCCTTGTCAGCGGGGGATTGGATTGTGCATGTGGGGGACTTGGTAGACCGCGGTCCCAAACCGCGCGAGGTGGTGCAGTTCTTCAAGTCCACCCCCAACGCCTTTGGTGTCATGGGCAACCGTGACCACAAGCACATCTTGGGGCATCACGGGATGTTGGAGGCGAACCCTTCCCGTGCCTTCACCAAGCAACAAATGGGAAGCGCAGAAAACTACACCCAAATGATCAATTACTTCCAATCGTTGCCACTCTATATCGAATTCCCCGCCGCGTTGGTGGTGCATGCCTATTTTGAGCGCGGTAAACGGGTGGATGAACAACTTGGCTCGGTGCTGCTGGGGCATCCAGACGGGGAGGAACACCTGCTCAAAAATGGCATCAACCCCGAAACATGGTATCAGACCTACGATGGGGATCGCCCGATTATCGTGGGGCATCGTGAGTATCCGTTTTTGAATTACAATGACCGTGTATTTGCCCTTGATACCCGCTGTGTATACGGGGGGAAGCTCACAGGGTTGTTGTTGCCCAACTTTGAGCCATATTCGGTGGATGCCTTAGAAGACTATGCCACCACAACGAAACGCCTATACAGTCGAATGACGCCCAATCTGTTCAATTCATCTCCACAAGCAGGACAAGAGCGGAATAGTCGGGATGAGCAAGAACTCCCGTTGCTCCAATCCTAGCAACCTCCATGATTCACGCCTCCGCGTGCAAACAACCGAGCATGGCGCGTGACCGCACCCTTGACCCAGACGACAGATGCATCCAAAGCAGTCCTGCTTCCATCACGTAAAAATGACGGGTGCACAGGCTTCTTTTTAGTGATAGATTTTCCATAAATCCTCTCACCCTATTCCTCGCTGTCGCGGTATACTCCTCCGTTAAAAACGGTAGCGCACTCATGAAGCAAACTTATAACCCACTCAATCAGAACCTGCTCATCAACATTAACGGCACACTCCATCACCGCGACCATGCCGGCATCAGCCCCTTCGACTCTGCTGTGCAGGGGGGCGACGCGGTTTGGGAAGGCTTACGCCTGTACAACGGGCGCATCTTCAAACTCAATGAACACCTTGACCGCTTGCGCCATTCCGCCCTCGCGCTTGCCTTCACCGATATTCCCAACCACGCCACGCTCACCGAAGAGATCAGCAAGACGCTGGAGGCAAACCACATGACCGACGGCGTACACATCCGCCTGACGCTCACACGCGGGGTGAAATACACCAGCGGGATGGATCCACGCTTGAACACCGCCGGACCGACCTTGATTGTGTTGGCGGAACACAAGCCCCCTGTGTATGACCGTGACGGCATCCGCCTCATCACGTCTGCTATTCGGCGCATTCCCCCGGATTGTGTCGATCAAAACATTCACTCATGCAACCTGCTCAATTCCATTTTGGCGAAGATTCAGGCGAACGCCGCGGGGGTAGATGACGCGCTCATGCTTGACCTCAACGGGTTTGTGGCAGAAACCAACGCCACCCACGTTTTCATCGTATTCAACGGGGTCATTTATACGTCGCACACCGATTCTTGCCCAGAAGGGATCACACGCCAAACGGTGCTAGAACTGTGTGCCACACACGGCATCCCCCACCAAGTCAAGAACCTCTCGCTCAGTGAAGTGTATCGCGCGGATGAAATGTTCTGTACGGGGACGATGGGCGAGTTAGTGCCCGTAGTGGAATTGGACGGGCGCAAAATTGGTGGCGTTGACCGCCCCATGTTGGAGCGCGTCGCGGGGCACTTCCGCACGCTCACCCAAACCGAAGGCGTGCCTGTGGTTTCGCTAGATTGACGGAAGCCTGAGACACGGGGGCTTATCGCAAACCCCCGTGTGGATAATTCTACCCGATTTGTACCTTGACCTGATCGTCATGTACCACAACCGAGAAGGTCTTTGCTTTCATTTTGGGGTCAACATAGGCTTGACCGTTACGAATATCAAACTCCCAACCATGCCACCCACAGCGCAAAACATAGCCTGCGTCTTTGTAGATGAATGTTTCCCCAGTGGTGAATTCGGTCGTGCCAGTGAGCGGGCCCATACATAAGCTGGCGGCATCGTGCGGGCAACGATTGTGCAGGGCATAGTAACTGCCATTCACAAAAAACACGCCAACGCTGCGCCCGTCGCAGTCAATGATCCTGCGTTCGCCCGATTGCATCTCACCGACTTTGCACACCACGTATTCACGCTTTGACATGCCTACACCGCCAGCAATTCATTGATGCGTGGGTAGGTCTTGGTCGCGTTTTCCCACAGGACTTGATGCTTGATGTCCTCTGGCAACGGGAGCTGATCCACGTTGTCATAATCCCAGTGCGGGTAATCGCTCGCAAACATGAGCGTTTCTTTGGCGTGCATGGCATCTAGGATGGAATGCAGGTGTTCCTTGTTTGCCGGGCGTTCCAGAGGTTGCGTGGTGAAGCGGATGTGCTCACGGAAATATTCGCTGGGCAGGCGACGCAACCAAGGGGTTTCCTTGCGCAATGCTTTATAGTCCGCGTCCAACCGCCACAAGATGGGGGGCACCCATGCCACGCCACACTCGGTGACGATGAACTTCATGTTGGGGAATTTCTCAAAAATCCCGTGCGCAATGGTGCTGGCGACGTGCGTGATGGCAGGTTGTGCCAACATGGCATGTGCTTCCCAGAAGTAGGTTGGAGGTCCGCCACCGACTGGGGTATGGTTCAAGCCACCTTGACCGCCTAAGTGAATCGCCACGGGCAGACCCATCTCATGCGCTGCTTCCCAAATGGGCCAATAGTGGGGGTTGCCATAGGGCAACGTAGATCCGTGCGACATCAACACTTGCACAATGCGCGGATGATCGCCAATACGGCGGATTTCTTTTGCTGCCCCTTGCGGGTCTTGGGGAGCAACCACGAGGGATGCCACAAAGCGATCATCACGGGGCAACCACGTTTCAATCATCCAACTGTTGTAAGCATTGGTCAACGCGGTGGCGTAATGGGGGTTGGCTAAGGTGGAGGCTTCGATCGCCTCTTCGCCATTCAGCAAGCCCATGGTGATGTTGTATTTATCGAGGTGATGCTCTTTCATGTAGGTGTAGTGTTCATCATCCGTTTGTGGTCGAATGTCACTACGGCGAAAATCTTCCGGATGCAACCATGGACGATGCCCCGCAGGAAACCCCTTATTGTGACCGGGACGTTCACCACGTTCTAGGTAGTCACGCCATACGGGTTCCAAATAGGGCTTCAACACATTGGCATCTGACCAATCATTGTGCAAATCACAATCAAAAATGAGGCGTTCGGTCATCTTTAGCTCCTACAGATAGCGCGATTCAGCGAACACTCGGCGCACCATCGGTTCAAAGAACTCCAGTGGGAGCGATTCAAACTGAGGATCAAAGCAATTCTGGTCATACTTCGCACAGAACTCGGCGCAGTCGTCATACCATGGATGATCTTTCCACTCATCACGTGCGTTGCGGTCTGCCCCAACATGATGCCCATAGTAGTACAACTGGAACACCCCGTGATACTTGACGATCCAACACAGGCGTTCTGGGAAGTACGGTTTCATGATTGCCCCCACCATCTCACCATGCGCCAGCGGTGCCAACACATCCCCAATATCATGGATGAGCGCGGCAACCACATATTCTTCATCTTTGCCATCTTGATAGGCGCGGGTTGCGGATTGGAGCGAATGCTCAAAGCGAGTGACTTGGTAGCCACTCAAAGATTTTTTGAGATCGCTAACGGCTTGCAAGATACGATCAGGAAGGTGGGAGACGTACACGTGTTCTAAGCGTCCTAGAATATCATAATCCGCTTTCGTGCCGTCTTCCATGCGCGTAAAACTAACAGTTTCCATAAAAGTCTTCCAATTATAAAATACCAACCGCTAGAGTGTAACGCCTTCTCCCCACAAGCGTCAATCAGTTTAGTGGGTGAGCATGTACAAAATTCCCCCTGTATTTTTGTATAGCCTTGTCGCTAACCCTCCCCGCCACACGTATAACAGCGGTTAAACGTGCACCCGACGCAATCATCATGAGATCGGAGCTTGTGCAAGGTTGGTAGCTACAAGCTGCGGTTGACCCCAAGTGAGGCATCCACTAAGGGACAGAGCGACGACGGCGCATGCAAAACGCACGAAAGAAACAACTGTTTGAAGTGCGCACGTGACTGCTATGATGTTCCCCAATTATGGAAATAGCATCCCGTTCATTAGGATACCATTCTCATGAAAACCATCCGACTGGAACAACCCAATCACTTCTCCCTCATCGACACCCAAGCCCCCACCGAGTGGGATGCCCATCATACGCTGGTGCGTGTGCGTCGCGTGGGGATTTGTGGTACAGACTATCACGCCTTCAAAGGCGTACAACCGTTCTTCAGCTATCCGCGCATATTGGGGCATGAGCTGGCGGTGGAGGTGGTGCAACCCGACCCCCACAGCACGCTCACGGTGGGGGACATTTGCGCGGTGCGCCCTTACTTGCACTGTGGGGATTGCGTGGCGTGTCGGCGTGGGATCACCAACGCTTGCACCAAGATGCAGGTGATGGGTGTGCATCAGGATGGGGGCATGCGGGAGTATCTGGTTGTGCCCACCGCGCACCTTCACCCCACACACGAGTTGGCATGGGATGAAGTCGCTCTGATTGAGATGCTTGCCATCGGGGCGCATGCGGTACGCCGCGCCAGTTTGACTCCTGCCGAGAATGTGCTGGTGATTGGCGCGGGTCCCATCGGCATGGCAACCGCCCAATTTGCACGGGCGGCAGGGGCAACCGTCGCCATCCTCGACATCAACCCAACGCGCCTTGC
>CAIRDJ010000382.1 GCA_903877335.1 uncultured Chloroflexota bacterium
CATGGAACGGCTTTTATCGGTTGATGGATGGTTTTGTGCTGGTTGCATGTGTTGGGCTTGTCATAACAATCATCCGCGACAAGACCCTACCCCTCAAGATCATGAGCCTCATGGCAATCTTTGCGCTAGCCTCTGCCAGCTTGATAGGGTGGACAACCATCACCTATGCCTCACAAGGACGCTTGCTCTTTCCGATTGTGGCGGCTACCTCCCCGTTACTGGTGCTGGGTTTGCGCTCATGGGGGGGGAAGTTGGGGCGCATCTTTGCGTTAAGTTCAAGCGCGTTGCTGATGGGCACAGCAATTCTCTCCCCGTTCATGGCGATTATTCCAGCCTATCGTCCCTCTCCAACCATCACGCAGTTGCCCGCAGATGCCACACCGATCTTCGCGGATTTCGGCTTTGTTGAACTGGTGGGCTATACAGTAGAAGCGCGACGATATTTTCCAAATGACAACTTAGATATAACCCTGTACTGGCAAATCACCCATAAAACCGCGTTCGATTATTCCCTGTTTATCACCGCTGTAGATTCGAATGGCGAGGCGATGGGCAAGGTGGATACTTTTCCTTCAGGCGGGCTACTGACTACCTCAACATGGAATGAAGCTACCCTATTCATGGATCGTTACCGCTTTCAACTGCACGAAGTAATCGGACAATTCCCCCTAAGCGTGCAAGTGGGGTGGTGGGATCGAAACGATCAGTACATTGCCGCGTATGATGGGAACGGGCGTAGATTGGATGCCGTGATCTTGCAGGTGGGTGGCTATGGAAATCTCAACCTAGAACGTGGTGCGTCTATGCAAGAATTAGCTCCTGCTCCTGAGTTTGCCAATCAAATAGAGTTGGTTGCTTACCATATGGAATCCAAGCAACTAACCTTAGCGTGGCGAACACTCGCCCCCATCCTGCAAGATTATACGGTGTTTGCTCACTTGATTGATCCAGCTAATCAGACGATTGTGGCACAAGCGGACGCGCCCCCCAATCTGCCAACGCGCTTCTGGCAACGTGATGAGATCATCACCACCGCACATAACCTCGCCTTGCCCACACAAGATGCGCACCGTCCTTTACAACTATGGGTAGGTTGGTATTCTCCTGTTGATTTTTCGCGTTTATCATTGCCAACGAATCCCAATACAAACGCCTACCTATTGTTAGATTGGTGACAAACCGCATGACCGATTTCAATCAAGAAACCTTAGCGATGGCACTTTACCCCCGTGCGGTGCGTTTTTATGAAGAGGTAGATAGCACCAATATTCAAGCAACAGCATGGCTTTTAGACGGCGCACCCAACCTTGCAACCGTAATCGCAGAGTCTCAAACTGCTGGGAAGGGGCGGTTAGGTCGTCAATGGAGGACCCCTCACGGTCAAATTGCGGTGTCTACCATTGTGCAAGGCGAGGTGGGGATGTTAGCACGTCTACCGTTGCTGGTTTCTTTAGCCGTGTATGACTTGCTAGAACAGTTTGGAATACAAGGCTTGAGCGTGAAGTGGCCCAACGATGTGCTGGTGGGTGACAAGAAGATCAGCGGAACTTTGTGTGAGTCTGTTTGGAGTGGCAATCAATGCTTAGGGGCGGTGGTGGGCATTGGCATCAATGTTAATGCAGACTTTAGGGATACTCCTTTAGCGCATACCGCAATTGCCCTGTCCTCACTGGTCAATCATCCCATCGATCGCGTTGCCTGCCTCGCCGTTTTGCTTTATCGTTTGGATGAATGGCTCGAAAAACTAGACAGCGATGAATGGCTTGCTGTTTATCGTGCTCGTTTGTCGCTCTTGAACCGTCCCATCACACTGAAACAGGAACACGGTTTTTTGCATGGCGTGGCATTAGATGTTGCTCAAGATGGCGCGTTGTTGGTGCAGGATGATAGCGGTCAGATTCAACCATGCTATGCCGGTGAGGTGACGTCACAAGGATGATGAATTGTGGTCAAGTTTGATTGGGAGGTGAAGTCTCAATTTTCCCTCCAAAAAATTCACCCAGATGCTAGTTCATCCTCTGATTTGTCAACTCGCCAGGGAATGGCGCCTCTGCTAATGTTGCTGGCGATTATATCAATAGTGGGAGGCGTGATCGGTTTTGCCTCGTATCGCCTGGCACAAATTCAACAAACGATTCAAAACCACTTGCATGAGTCGGTAAAAGCCGAGGTGTCTTTTCTGCGCTTAGGAGATCGCACACAGTTTTTAGCAGTGCAACGCAGCGCCAGTCCCTCGTGGCTAGAGACACAATCCATCCTCTTTGATGAGTATCAGTATCTCAAGACGCAACAGCGATTGAACTTGGACGCGGAGATCGTCAGTACCGTTATTGATGGTAATCGGGCACGTGTTCAAGTGCTCGAACAGATTGAGGGGCAACCCTACCTACAAACTTGGTTCTACTGGAATTATCAAGATGGTTGGCGACATGTTCCCGCGGATTATACCTTCTGGGGGGAGCCAAAAACGCAAGCAGGGGATTACATCACCATGAATTACGCCATGCTCGATCAAACCATTGCCCTATCCCTATTTGATAATTTAGAAAGAGGCATGGCACAAGTCTGCGTTTGGATCACATGTGATCCATTTGCTGTCCTTTTGGTATCGCGCGAGGGGCTATCTGTGAACTGGAGCGCGACGGTTCCCAATCAGCTCGAAGTGAGTTCTCCCTATGTTGGGCGGGTGGCATTGCGTCAACCCCTACCTGAAACCCTCATGGATGAATTAACCTTGCAACTTGCCAAAGCCTTGGCGCAGGCAAACGGAGCCTCCTTGCAAGTGGATGATTGGAGTGATCGAGCGTTCATAGAAACTCAACTCGTAGCCTATATACAATCCTATCTATTATCTCGCGAACCCGTAGACAATTTGTTCGTTGACTTGAAGACGCACTTTGAAAGTCCTAAAGTTCAAGACGTGCTACAGGCTTCTTCACAAAGCACCTTCATCCCCTTGTTACAGGAGTTGCTGGCGCAACCCACCTTACACGATATGCCGTTAACTTGGGAGCCTTATGCCAACTGGTTGCTTCGCAAGGAATATGCCTACTGGGATATTGAGGACGAACAAGGCTTTTATTCCATATATGTTAATGATTCTCTTTCACAGTTAATTGCGATGACACGCTATGCTGCCCCACAAATCAACCTACAACCATTCCAAGAATGTCAGTGGGGTCGCCCAGAACAGTTAATCTGTACGACACTAGCGGCACAACAGGTTGAATACAAATGGCAGTTTGACACCTTCCTTCGGGTAAATTGACAATTCCCAGTGCACGTTCGATCTCCTCGATAGCGCGTTGGGCAACCCCGTTGTAATAACCGCTAGGCGATAGCCTTAGGTAACTATGAAAATCATTCAATGCGCTTTGAGATGCACCCTTGGTGTAGTACAGCACGCCGCGTGCCCAGTAGGCATCGGCAAACGCAGGTGATAGACTAATTGCTTCATTGTAATGGTCTAATACGCGATCCCATTCATACAACAACAACAGCGTGTCACCAAGTTGCTTATGCAATTTAGCTTCTACGTTCGCCTCTAGGGTAGCTTGTCCATGTTGAAGGGCAGTCTCCAAGTCCTGAACTGCCAGATCATACTCGAACCTCGAAGCATAGATGCTCGCTCTGTAGGACAACAGTTGCACAGAACGATGTGCTGCTGCATGAGGTTGATGCAAATGATGGTTGAGGGTTTCGAGTGCTGGGTCGCTTTGCCCTTGTTGCAATTGGTTCCACCAACCGACTGCTTGAACCTCAAGATCGTCTGTTGGTGAGATGGATTCCAACAGGGTTGGATCACGACTCATCGCCAGTTGACAATGCAACCAAAGTAAGCGAGTTTGAGGTTGGTTGGGAAGCCCCGTGCAATTTCCCTGAAGATAAGCAATTGCCCAAAGCACGGTCTCAATTGTATCCGATGTGGGGATGGTCAGGGTAATCGAGTTTAGGGGGTGTAGCAGTGGAGAGCGCGGAACAGGTAAAACCGTCTCGCGTTGAAGGGCAATGAGGGTTGCTGTCTCGTTGGTCTCTACGACGATGTCTCCGTGATCTGCCACCCACTCAATCACGATTCCCCGTGCTTGCGCCTGTTGGGTAATTTGCAGCACGACCCCATTCTCTCGATCGGCTTGAATCAAAATGATGTTCGACATGGCTTGTGTGTTGTCCGACGCAGCTCTTGCTAAGCCAATCGAGCCCATAAGAATCGCCATAACTGCTCTTTTCATTGCCGATAGCCCTCTGTCGGGAGTTTGAATTGGTGAATGAATCATCGCACAAATTAGCGAAATAGAGTATAATCCTAAAGTTAACCTAATTCCCGAAACCTCACAATTTTGGGGGCGTTAGAAGTTTTACTGTTACATGAACAAGCATAAATATCTTAGATCTATTCACGTCACTTGTTCACAATTAATTTGCGAAAGGAGCTTGATGTAGCTTTGAGGCTATATCAGGGAGCATAGTCATGGAAATTGGAACGGTTCGCGCGGTCAGTATCAATGAGGAAATGCGGGGTAGTTATCTGGACTATGCCATGAGTGTCATCGTGGCTCGTGCCCTCCCTGATGCACGCGACGGCTTAAAGCCTGTCCACCGGCGCATCTTGTTTGCCATGCACGATATGGGATTACGCCCCAATACTGCTTACAAGAAAAGTGCCCGTATTGTGGGGGAAGTTTTAGGGAAGTACCATCCACACGGGGACAGTGCGGTTTATGATGCAATGGCACGAATGGCGCAGGATTTTTCGTTGCGTTATATGTTGGTGGCGGGGCAAGGTAACTTTGGTAGTGTCGATGGAGATCGCCCGGCTGCCATGCGGTATACCGAAGCGCGCCTCGCATCGATCACAGAGGAAATCTTGGTGGACATCAATATGAACACGGTTGACTTTGTGGACAACTATGATGGACAACAGCAAGAACCCCTCGTGTTGCCTGCGCGTCTGCCTAACCTTTTGCTGAATGGTGCCAGTGGGATTGCTGTCGGGATGGCAACCAACATCCCCCCCCACAATCTCAAGGAAATTGTGCAAGCCGAAAAATATCTGATTGATAACTATCACCGTATGGATGAGATTACGGTGGATGAACTTCTTCAATTTGTCACTGGACCTGATTTTCCTACAGGGGCGCAGGTGTTGGCAGGAAATGATCTCAAGGAAGCCTATGCTACAGGACGGGGCAAGATTGTCCTGCGGGCGCGGGTAGAAATTGAGGAAGACAAGAACGAGTCTTATCGCCTCGTTTTCACAGAGATTCCATATCAGATCGGCAAGTCCACCATTGTTGAACGCATTGTGGCTTTGGTTCGAGAGGGACGACTCGAAGGCATCCGCGACCTGCGTGATGAATCTGACCGTCAGGGAATGCGCTTGGTCATTGAGTTGAAGCGTGGCGCTCAACCGCGCATGGTGCTAAACCGTCTCTACAAATATACCCAATTGCAAAGCACATTTGGCATTCAAATGCTGGCGTTGGTCAAGGGAGAACCCCGTACCATCAGCTTGAAACGTGCCCTGTTCATTCACATTGAACATCGCTATGAGGTCATCGTTCGTCGCTCTGAGTTTGAGTTGTCTAAATTTCGCGCACGGGCGCACATTTTGGAGGGGTTGCTAAAGGCATTGAGTAGCCTTGATGCAGTGATCCAAACCATCCGCAATGCGAAAGATACCGAAACGGCACGCCTTAACTTGATGAACCGTTTCGAGCTTTCGGAAGTACAGGCGAACGCCATCCTTGATATGCAGTTGCGGCGGTTAGCTGCGCTGGAACAAGTGAAATTGCGCGATGAGTATCAGGAAGTGATGGCGCGTATCGCCTATCTTGAAGACCTGCTTGCCTCACCAGAGAAAATCCGCACCCTCATTCGGCAAGACCTCCAAGAGATTGAAGAGACCTATGGGGATGAACGCCGTACTGAAATTGTGTATGGGGTGAGTACCGACTTTGACGAGGCGGATTTGGTTCGTAAAGAAAACGTCATTATTACGATCACGGCAAACGGCTACATTAAGCGTGTGCCTGCGCGTGAGTACCGATCCCAACGGCGTGGCGGCAAGGGTGTCATTGGGATGACCACCCATGATGAGGACACGCTCGATCAAATCATCCACAGTGGTAGCAAGGACTACATCTTGTTTTTTACCGATCGTGGCAAGGTCTACTGTGAACGTGCCTACCAAATCCCAGAAAGTGGGCGTGCCAGCAAAGGCACTCGCATTCAATCTATCTTGCAAATGGACATGGAAGAACACGTTACCGCCGTCTTGCCGATTTCAGACTTTGAGCGCGAGGGTTACTTTGTGATGGCGACGGTCGGCGGACGGGTGAAGCGGGTTCACGTGAATGAGTTCGCGGATGTCCGCCCGAGTGGGTTGATCGCCTTGCGCCTTGATGAAGGAGACACGCTCGGTTGGGTGAAGTACACGGAAGGCGACCACGATATTGTCATGGCGACTGTATTAGGGCAAGCCATTCGCTTCAATGAGCAAGATGTGCGTGTGATGGGGCGCACTGCCGGTGGAGTCAGTGGCATACGCTTGGATCAAAAAGATGAGGTCATCTCAATGGATGTCATCAAGCGCGAAGATACTCATATCTTGGTTATTTCGGAGTTGGGTTTTGGCAAACTTTCGTTGATTGAGGATTATCCACTGCGAAAGCGGTTTGGCGCGGGTGTAAAAACGATGGCGACCTCCTCTAAAACTGGACGTGTCTCTGCCATCCGCTGTGTGAACGCCGAAGATGATGTCATGCTCATCACCGAGCACGGGACAGTGATACGAAGCAGCATCGGGCGCATCCGCGAATCTGCACGCAACACGCAGGGTGTCACCATCATGAACGTGAGCGAGGGCGATCGCATCGTGAGTGTAGCAATAGTCACTCGTGAGGATGAAGATGATGATGGTGATTTAGAATTGGTCTCCACGTCGAACGGATATCAAGCCGATGAACATTCTAGTGTGCTGGAAGCAGACGACTAGCGTGGTGACTATTTCACCAATAATGCCGTATAGAAGTCTATACGGCATTCAAAACCTAGCTTATTTCTTTTTGCCCGTAGTTGCTTTAGTTGCTTCTGCCGCCTTGAGGGCTTCTTCACGGCGAGCAGCGGAAGATTGCGCGATACGAACAATCATCTCCTCTGGGTCGTTTAGAATCTTGTAGCCTTCGCCCAATTCCAGTTGGCGCACGTAGATAGAATCGCCAACGTTGGGAACGCTCGCCAAGTTCAATTCGATCTTGCCGATGATCTTGGTAGCCAACATTTCGACGCGCACTTTCAACCCGCCTGTGAGCAAGATACCACGACGAGACACCACCGCAGGGCTTTCACCCACCAAGCTAATCGGTACTTCGATGACGATGCGAGAATTTTCGTCCACTGCGAAGAAATCGACATGCTTGATTTGGTTACGAATGGGGTCACGTTGAACTTCGCGTGCTAAAACTCGGTAGTTGGTTTCACTCACGTTGAGGTCAATCAGGTTTGTACTTCCTGCCTTCATGAGCGCAACTTCAACTTCTCGATATGCCATTTCAATTGAGAATGCCTTTACTTGAGGACCATATACCACGCCTGGCACCAATCCTTGGTTTCTCACTTTTCTGCCTTCAACCAAACGGGGGTTGGCTGTTAAAGTAAATTCAGACACCTACAGTCTCCTAAAAAATATCTCGTTGTGCTTTACACAAAAAAAACACCCACCCTATTTTGGTTGGATGTTTGGTTTGTTCTCAACACAGGAGAGAAGCGATTCAAACTCCATCAGTGATCCAGCATTGTAAAGGTCAAAACGACGCTCGTCAATGCTGATGATTCCAATATTAACTACATATTCTCATTCACAAAGTTGTGTATAATGCGACACTGTTTTTCTGAAATGGAGCATGAAAACAGATGATAAGTTTGAATTTCGGAAAGGCACACGGCTCTTGAAAGAAAAATTACGCATCTTGATTTGTATTCTATACTACTTGCCCCATCGCACTGGCATGCAACTCTATGTCCAACGAATCTCTGAAGAGCTTGTTCGTCGGGGACACGCCGTGACGATTCTGTCCGCGAAGCATCAAACTGATTTACCGACCGAAGAAACCATCAATGGGGTGCGCATTGTGCGTGCATGGGCACCTCCCATCCCAATCAGTCGCGGGATGGTCATGCCGAGCTACCCCGCAATTCTAGTTCGTCTGCTTCGTGAACATGATGTCGTCAGCTTGCATACCCCAATGTTAGAAACCGCTTTGATCGCCATGATGGCACGCCTCATGGGGAAGAGCATTGTCGCCACCCACCACGGCGATTTGCATTTACCGTCCGGCTTGAGCAATCGGGTGATCGAAGGAATCATGTTTATATTGTATTGGATCATGGGCATCCTGTCTGAGGAAATTGTGCTGTATAGCGAGGATTATGCGCGTCACTCCTACTACGCTAAACCGTTCATGCACAAGGTCAAACCGATTTATCCTCCCATCACGATGCCCCTTCCTCAACCAGAAGAAGTACAAAAATTGCGCCAACAATGGTCAAATAACGGTGCGCCTGTCATTGGTTATGCAGGGCGGTTTGTACAAGAGAAACGCCCTGACTTACTCATTCAATCGTTAGATACGATTCATGCTCAATACCCAGGAGCGCGTGTTGTTTTTGCTGGGCAGTACAATATTGCCTATGAAAATACTTGGGAACTGTATCAACCGATTGTCCAACAGTATCAGGATCACCTCATCTTTTTGGGAATGATAACCGATATGCAGATGATGGCAAATTTCTTTGCTGCGTGTGATGTCCTCGCTTTGACCAGCGACAGTGAATGTTTTGCGTTGGTACAGGTTGAAGCAATGTTATGTGGCACACCCGTGATGATGACCAATATTCCAGGGGGGCGTGTGCCGGTCAATGTCACGGGAATGGGTAAGTTGGCAAACGCAGGAGATGCCCATAGCATGGGGCAGGCAATTCTCGATTTGTTGAACCATCCCGAACATCATCGCAAAGAACGACACGAGATCGAAAGTATCTTCTCCTTTGAACAAACCGTCAATCAATACGAGGCGTTGTTTCAGCGACATGCGTGATGCCACAACAGCAACAACCGTTTCACCCGAAGTCATTGCGCGTATGACTCGTAACGAAGCCGACATGGCTTTTAAGAAGCGCGTGCAAACTATCTTTGAATGGGTTCATCCACAACCTGATGATTTAATTCTGGATGTGCCGTGTGGACGTGGTTTTTATTTGAATATGATGAACTATGCCACCCAAGCCTATACGGTGGGGGCGGATTTAGAGTGGGATGTGCTGATGAAAGCACAGCGCAACATCAGCGGATTAGAGCGTGTTTCCTTGAATCACGCAAGCATTTATCGCCTTCCGTTCGCTGACCATACGTTTGATGCGGTCATTCTTTCTGAAGTGTTAGAGCATCTCCACGATGATGTGGCAGGGCTACGGGAGGCGTGGCGCGTCCTCAAGGTGGGTGGGGTGGTGGCGATCACCGTACCCCACGCAAATTATCCGTTTTGGTGGGATCCTATCAACAAGACCCTAGAAACATGCTTTCACACTCACATTTCCTCAGGCGTTTTTGCCGGCTTATGGGCAAATCATCATCGCCTGTATTCCCGTCAACAACTGGCGGACGCTGTATTACAAGCCGGATTTATCATTGATGAAGAGCGTTCATTCACTCATGATAGTTTCCCATTCATTCATAACCTAGTCTATGGATTTGGTAAGCCTCTATTAGAATCGGGTTTGCTGCCTGATGATTTAGCGAAAGCAGCTGACCGCACACGCTTCGATGACAACGATGGCAGCTTGTTGAATCCGATTAACTTGGGATTGGCGGTGCTTAATTTTTTTGATCGCCATAATCAGATTAACGAACCACCTGATCGCACAACCGTTAACTTGGCAGTAAAGGCGCGTAAGCCAGCTTTATGATGAATGAAGATCAACAACTACCAACAGAGTTTGACGCAATCTCCCAAGAAACAGAATCGGTACCCTCTTTCGATGAGCTTTCGCTGGGAGAGGTACTAGAACGCCTGCTACGGCATCCACGCCAAACTTGGCAAGCAATCGTTGAACTTGCAAACCAACCCCTTCCGAATGATTCAACGTTTGTAGATGTCCCTAACGAGGTGGCATCTGTCTCCTTGGACAGCGTTCCGGAGATGGAGTCTCTCAGCACTCACGCACCATTGAACCCAATTGTTGCCCCTCAAACTCAAGCCGTAGAAGAAGCACCCCTCAGTCTAGCTGAAACAGCATACAGCGTGATACAGGGGGATTTCACCACACGGATGGTTACACTTGGATTGCGTCTAATGGCGTTGTTCTTGGCATGGGCGGGCAATGCCACAATCGTTGCCACAAGCCTGTCCAGTGGTGGGCGATTATCCATACAAGGGATGACCTTAGCAGGTGTTGGGATGGTATTGTGGTTAGCGGTGGATGGTTTTGCTGTTTATCGTAAGCGTGTTATCCCAACGGCGTTAGCGTTACCGCCGAATGAACACTATGGATTACATCCCGTTCGGTTGGTTTTCCTGTTCTTTGGGGGTGTGATGGTGGTTTTGACGTTGCTCCTTTCGCGCGGGAATGAATTTAGTGTGCTGGGTATTTTGACGTGGGTGATGTCTATCTTGCTAGTGGGTGCGCTCTTGCTACCGGATGAAGTGCTGTTCGGTAAGGGGAGTGTTCAACGCTGGCGTGTGTCGCTTCAACAACCTACAGTATGGGTTTTGTTGGGGATGATGTTGGTTGGGGCATTCTTTCGCCTGTATCAATTGGATGCAACACCACCTCAGATGACGAGCGACCATGTAGAAAAACTCTTAGATGCCCAGCGTGTACTCAATGGACATTGGCAAATCTTCTTCCCCAATAACGGGGGGCGCGAACCGCTACAAATGTACTTGATGGCGGTCTTCTCGCAATTTCCGGGTTTAGGCATGAACTTCTTTAGCCTCAAACTATTGAGTGCTGTTGAAGGTATTGTGATCCTCCCCATGATCTGGTGGATGACCCGCGCCATTTTTGGGGAAACAGATCGTCAATTGGGCAATATCGTGGCACTATGCGCGACCGGCTTGGTTGCCGTCAGCTTATGGCATGTTGAACTTTCGCGCCTTGCTTTGCGGATTGTCCTCACCACAGGCGTAACCGCAGTCTTGTTTGGGTGGTTATCCCGCGCTTACCGCACCAATCGACGAGTCCCCTACCTTGTGAGTGGGATTATTTTGGGTGGGGGCTTGTATATGTATCAGGCGGTGCGGATGCTTCCGCTTGTGGTGCTGGTGGGGGTGACGTTCGCCGTACTTGGAGGGGGGCGTAACCGTCAGCAAATCATGCGTTACGGTTATAACCTCATGGCATTGGTTATCATCTCCGCTGTGGTGTTCATTCCCCTGTTCGTGTTCTCGCTGGAGAATCCGGATTTGTTTTGGTTGCGCACCAGTGGGCGGTTGCTAGGAGATTCGGTCATTCAAGAGATAGATGAGAACGGAAATATCATTGGACGCAACGCGACTCTCAACGAACGCTTGAGTGCTCTTTCAGACAACCTTCCCATTCTACGCCAGAACATTATAAATGTTCTCAAGATGTTCAACCTCAAGGGGGATGTTGCGTGGATTAACCACGCCTCTAACTTCCCTCACTTGGATTCGCTGACGGGAGCATTGTTACTATTAGGGATTGTGTCATGGGTGGGCTATGCCATACAGCGGCGCGATAGCGCCATCTGGTTAGTGCCTATTTCCGCCTTCATCATGCTTTTGCCCTCTGCTCTGTCGATTGCATACCCCATTGAAAACCCAAGCACCACGCGCGCCAGTGGGGCATTGCCCTTCATCTATGTGATGATGGCGTTTCCTTTGGGCGTTCTGGTGCACGCGCTCATGCAAACCACACCCCGAAAATGGTTACAACGAACCATCGCTACATTGGTTGTTGGGGGGGTCATGCTGGTTAGCTTCTTGTCAAACTCCAGAACGTATTTTGTGGACTACCACAATAACTATTTGCTTTCATCGTTGCCCTATCGACAGGGTGGAGAGCATCTGGCAACTTTCAACAAACAGGTTGGCGGAATAGGCAACGCTTTCATGATTGCCTATCCGTATTGGTGGGATCATCGCGCGTTAGGTTTTGAAGCGGGGATCGTTAACTGGCAAAATGGCATTGTAACGTTGGTTGATGTTCCCCAGTTCTTAGAGAATGCCGTGCGACGCACAGATGAATATCACTTGAATGTTGAACAGGATTTGTTGTTCTTCTACTCTGTGGAGGATCAGATCACTCATGCCCAATTATCAGCGTGGTTTCCTGAAGGGGAACATTTTGAAATTACGATCCCCGAACAGAACCGCAATTATGCAATGTTCAAAGTTCCTGCTTTAGGGCAAGCACGCTTTGACCGCTTCTTACAGCAAAGCTCGCGCATGGCGACAGACTAGGGTTAGTATGATGCAAACCAATTCAAAATGGCTAGTTCCTATTTTGCTAATTCTCGCTTTAGGTGTGGGGATGAGCCACCGTTTGGTGGGTATCAATTGGGATGATTTCACCCATCTTCACCCCGATGAGCGTTTCCTAACCCAAGTGGTATCTTCTTTGGGCGGAGACCTCAACCTAAGTAGTAAGTCGGATGGTGTGGCTTTGCTAGAAACCTGTAAGCAACGCTACCCCAACGAGAACGGGCGCGGAACGTACTTGAATGGTGGCTATTTTGATGCGCAGTGTTCCTCGCTCAATCCTAACAATGTTGGCTTTGGTTTGTATGTATACGGCACCCTACCGCTATTCATCGCCGATGTGGTGAGTGATCGCTACAGCGAACTACGCTATCAAGTGGACACATATCTCGCTCAACAAAATGGCAAAGATGCCCCCCCCGCCTACACTTCCACAATCTGGTCAGGCTATAGTGGCTCCCATTTGGTGTGGCGTACCTTGAACGCTTTCGCCGATGGCTTGGTGATTGTGTTCATTTTCATGATTGGGTCGCGTTTGCATAATCGCTGGGTGGGGTTATTGGCAGCAGGCTTGTATGCTGCATTCCCCCTTCCCATTCAAAAGGCGCATTTTGCAACCGTTAACTCAATGGCTAACTTGTTTGGTGTAATCGCCCTGTACTATGCTACACGCATCTTTGATGAGGGAGAGCTGGGAGATTACATCGGCTTTGGGGTGGCGTTTGGTTGTGCCCTGTCCAGTAGAATCAACCTTGCCCCCTTAGTGGTGCTGGCATTGGTGGCAACAGGCACGCGCTTGTTCATCACGTTTGATTGGCGGGCAGCACAGGGCGAACGACAACGGGCGATCTGGCGTGACTTTGGCGGGTTGGTTGTGGCGGGCTTCATCACGATTTTATGTTTTCGCCTGTTCAATCCCTACGCTTTTGCCGGCCCCGGCTTTTTATCAGTCGATTTGCAAAAGTTATTGGCGCGTGACCATACGCTGGGCATCTTCAACGACGAGTGGTTGGATGATGTCAGTCAGGCTCAATATCTGGTGAGTGGTCTTGCGGAATCTCCGCCTAACTTACAGTGGGTGAATCGGACAGGCTATGTGTTCCCGCTCACCAACATGATCGTATGGGGGATGGGCGCACCGATTGGCGTGTTGGCATGGCTTGGGGTGATCGTGGCGAGCGTCATGATTGTGCGTGGCATGCGTGATGCCAGTCGTAACCTGTTGCTGGTGGTGTGGCTCATTCTCTATTTTGCGTGGATCGGCAATTTATGGGTGATGTCCATGCGCTACTACCTCCCGCTTTACCCCGCACTGGCATTGTTGGCGGCATGGTTGCTTTGGACAATGATAAAAGCCTCCCGTTCGTTCGGCGCGGTGTGGCGAATGGGAGCATGGGGAGTAGTCTGGGCGTTAGTGATTTTTGGGCAAGTGTGGGGACTCATGTTCACCAATATCTATCGCAACCAGTTGACGCGCGTTCAAGCCAGTCATTGGGTGTGGGATCGCTTGCCGGGTGACTTCTCGATGGAACTCAAGGATCAACCGAACGCGCCCCTTATCAACGTGCCAATCTTCAATCGGAACGGCGCGGATGGTCAGTTGGATACACAGGCAAGTCTACTTGAGCCAAACCTTGATTATGTTAGTTTGTTCACCGCCCCTAATGATGGGGTCGTTGAGTCAGTTTTGATTCCACATCTGGGTGCGGCGTATGTGTCAAACCTAGAGCATGAACTAGAAATTACCATCTACTCACAAGGTGGTTCTGCACGATTGACACAGGGGAAACTCACAGCAGTTCTACCGCGTAACCGCCATGTCATCGGTGATGAATACCGTGTTATGCTTCAACCTGCGTTGACCGTTGAAGCCGGAACGCAATACACCTTTCGCGCGAAAGTTCTCACTCCGGAATCCCTGCTCATTGCTGGGGCAATAATCTCGCATGAAGGGGCGTGGGATGATCCCGTGCCGACGATTGTTTGTACGTTGCCAGCTGATATACCCTTCCGTGAAGGGTTGCCGAACGGCTTAAACGATGCCCGTAATTGTAACGGGCGGAATGCCTATGGCGGTTTGGTGAATGGCTATGGCTTAGAACTTGCGCTCGATGATATTGAACTCAAGCGCGAACGCCTGAAACTTGCCCTCAACAATAGCGACTATATCATCATCAGCAGTAACCGCTTCTATGATTCGCAAGCGCGCATTCCTGTGCGTTATCCCATGACCCGCGTCTATTATGATGCGCTCTTCAGTGGGGAACTCGGTTTTGAATTGTTGGAAACCTTCCAAGAAACTTTTGAATTGGGTTTCTTGCGCGTATCCGATCAACATTTACCCACGATGTCTGCGCCTGCGTGGATGAACGAATTTGAGGCAGAAGAAGCCTTTCATGTTTACGATCATCCTGTGGTGTTTGTCTTCCGTAAAACAGAAAGCTACTCAAGCACCCAAACCGCCATCCTGTTGGATACCGTTTCATTGGCACGTGCTACTGATGTGGCGATTGGGTCGTACAACAGTCCTGATCTGGTTGGGGTCAATCCAATTTACTCTTTGCCAGCAGATGACGTGCCCACCGGTTTAATGCTTAAGCAGGCGGAACAAACACGTCAACGTGAAGGCGGAACATGGAGCGAACGCTTTGATCGGGATAGCTTCTTGCTGGCATCTCCTGTTGTTACCGTCGTGGCGTGGTGGTCGGTCATTTCTCTAATGGGTTGGTCGGTCTTTCCCATCTTGTTTGTCGGTTTCCCGTCTTTGTCGGATCGTGGATATGCTTTCTCGAAAGCGGTAGGGTTATTTGTTGTCGCGTGGATAGCGTGGTTTGCAACTAGCTTACACGTGTCGTTGTGGAATCGGGCAGGGTTGTGGGCAATCGTCATAACGCTTGTGCTGGTCAGCGCGGGGTTGGCATGGCGAATCCGCCCACAACTGCAAGATTACTTCGCGCGGAATGGCATGGCGTTGTTGGGGATGGAAGCGGTAATTCTGCTGGCATTCCTCGCTTTCTTGGGGGTGCGCCTCACCAATCCTGACCTGTGGCATCCTGTCTTTGGCGGTGAAAAACCGATGGACTTTGCCTACTTCAACGCGGTTTTGCGTAGCACCAGTTTCCCACCCGTTGATC
>CAIRDJ010000383.1 GCA_903877335.1 uncultured Chloroflexota bacterium
CTATTGGGTAATATCGTGCGCCGACACTCCCTGCAGACTTTACAACTCAACCACCCCTATGATGATGTCGTAACCGCGGTTGAGTTGGAATCGCTCCACTTTAAGCCCATCCGTCACCTCATCAATATGGTCTATGCCCTATAACATGGAGAGAACATGAGCAAGATTTTATTAGTTGATGATGATGACAATATCATCGAACTTGCCAAGATGTATTTGCTGCAAGAGCAACACCAAGTGTTGGTTTCTCAAGATGGCGCGAGCGCGTTGAAAGTCATCCTCCAAGAAAAGCCGGACTTGGTGGTACTAGATTTGATGTTGCCCATCATGAACGGGCGCGAGGTCTGTAAGCAGGTGCGCATGAAGTCGGACGTGCCCATCATCATGCTGACCGCCTTAAGTGACGATATTGACAAAATCGTTGGGCTAGAGCTTGGCGCCGATGATTACCTGACGAAGCCTTTCAACCCACGCGAATTAACCGCGCGAGTGCGGGCAATTTTACGAAGAATTGACAAATCCATGACCGTTTCTAAACAACCTTCGAGTGAGATAGTCATTGGGAATCTAACGATTGATGCCGAGCGTCGGACGGTGCAGGTCAATCAACAGATGATTGACTTGCGGATGAAAGAATTCGATTTGTTGCTGATGCTGGTTCAAAACCCGCGCATCGTGTTTAGCCGAGAGAAGCTGCTCCAATTGGTGTGGGGCTATGACTTTGCAGGAGAAACACGCACTGTTGATATGCACATTGCTCATCTACGAAATAAATTAGAACGCATGACCCCTAACATTGAAACCGTTTGGGGGGTTGGCTACAAACTGGAGTATTAAATCATGAGGCTAAGGGATCAACTGATATTGTCGTATTTCGTGGTTATGTTGGTTTCCTTAGGTGTCACCGCAGCGGCGATCATCACGCTGTTGAGTACGCGCCCCGCCCCAATTGAGCCAACACTGCGTGAGATTACGCAGTTCATCACCGATTCGGGCACACGTGACCTCTTGCAAAAACAAGGTGTTGCCACACGGGCGGATCTGCAGACTGCGTTGGTCTATGCCGAAAATGCGGAGATACGCTTCATCGCGGTGAGAAATGACCAAATCCTGAGCGACAGCTTAAATGAGTTTGCACCCGGAGAGAGCCTTCCTGCGCTGGAGATTATTGAGGAATCCGCCCTACGTGAGGCGCGCCCGCGTTCTTCCTCGCCACCCCCCCCGGTCGCTTACGCAACAGGATCGTTCAAGAATGCTCAAGGGCAAGATTGGCTTTTCGTTGGCTTCTATCGCTTGGCAGAACCCAATGATCCAAATGATCGCATCCCCCCTCAAAATTTGATGTTGGCTTTTGCCAAACCTCGCCCAGAAGTGAGCCTCTTGGAAACATTGGGAGAGTTGGGAAATACCTTAGTGATTGTTGTGACACAGGCTATTTTAGCCGGCGCGCTGATTGCCACGCTGTTGGCTTGGTTGATTGCACGTAATATCGCCAACCCACTACAAAAATTGGCAACGGCAGCGCAAGCAGTTTCAGAGGGGGACTTCACCCAGCGAGTCCCTCCCGTTGGGCTTCAAGAAATTCGCCATGTGGCGAAGTCTTTCAACAGCATGAGCGAGCGTGTGGAGGATACGCAACAAGCGCAACGTGACTTGTTGGCAAATGTTTCGCATGATCTAAAAACCCCCTTGACCTCGATTCAAGGTTTTTCGCAGGCGATCCTCGATGGCACAGCGACAGATGTTCACAAGGCGGCAACGATCATCTATGACGAAGCAGGGCGACTGGCGCGGATGGTTAATCAGTTGACGGAACTGGCACGTCTGCGCGCCGGGCGGTTGGATATGCAACGAGTGCCATTGGATATTTCTGCTATGGTGGATGCTATGGTACAGGGCATTGAAGTGGTTGCCCAAAAGAAACAAATCCAACTGCATACCGAATATCAAACTCGCCACAAGATCATGGGGGATGGCGACCGACTTGCTCAGGTCATCAACAACTTGTTGAGTAACGCCGTCAAATATACCCCGTCAGGCGGGCAGGTGTGGGTTTCATTGGAAAATGTGAACGCGCAAAACATTTCTTTGACGGTGCGCGACAACGGCATTGGTATTCCACAGGAAGATTTAATGCGCGTCTTTGACCGCTTCTATCAGGTGGATAAATCGCGCGGACCCAAACGGGGAACTGGCTTGGGCTTGGCGATTGCCCAAGAGATTGTCTTGGCACATGGCGGCGAAATTCAAGCACACAGCGAGGGCAGGGGCAAAGGCACTGTTTTTCGTGTTGTGCTTCCCATACAGTAGGGTGTAGCCTTAAAAGGTGAATCCGATAAAACAATCCAGCTAAGGAATGCCTATGTCATTCAAACTACAATCGCGTTTCGTTTCATTGGGGGTGGTTGCCCTCGTGTTGATTGGGCTTCATACGTATCTCATCATGCGATATGAGATCCAACCGATGGAGTATGCTCCGTTCTGGAGCGATGAATTTATGTACTATCATCAAGCGGGTACGGTGGTGACAGCAGGATTGAACGGGGGATATTACAACATCAACGAACAACCTGCCCCATGGCTTCGCTTTTATGCTTGGGGGGCAATGCTCCCGCTCACCTATGGGGCAATCGGTAAATTGATCGGTTATGAGATGTGGTCAATCCCGTTCATCAACTATTCGCTTTTCCTCGCTTCGTTGGTCGCCTACATTTGGTTCACCCGCTTAAAACCGCGTGATGCTCTTGTCTTGGCAGGGATGATGGTGGTCTTTTTCGTACAACGCTTATTTGCCTACACTAGCTATGTAGAGTTATTGCAACACGCCATTGCCACGTTGCTGGCGTTAGGGTTCTTTCACCTCCTTCAACGGGAGGGAAATATCCCGTGGGGATGGCGCATTGGGATGATTTTGGCAGTGGGTTTGGCAACCCTGTATCGGATGACGTGGGCGGTGCTATTCATCCCATTATTCTTGGTGATGTTTCGCCCCACTAAATGGGGATGGTATCTTCCGATTCTGGTGGGGGCGGGCGCGGTGGCTTTGGTGTTCATTGCGTTGGTGGAACAGCTCTCTTCCCCTGATCCCAACAAGATTCATACCCTGGTGATTAACTTCGGCATTTCGTTCCAACTCGGTTTACAAACCATCTGGGATATGGTCAAGATCAACCTTGTGGAGGTTTTCCATGCTGAGGATGTAGTAGGCATGTTGAAGGTTTCGACACATATTCAAGTGTTGCTGTTGATGGGGTTAAGTGCCGTTTACGCGATATGGATTCCACTGCGGCGTGGGTTCAAAACAGGCGAGTGGGCACTAGATCGGGAATGGTTGGTACATTTCCTCAACATCAGTCTGCCGTTCATCATCATGTTTCTGATCTATGATCTCTTTGGTGAGCGTTCCTATCGCAACCTCTCTGTACCCTTGTGGTTGTCCTTGTTGTTGTTTGTCAGTTATCGCCGTTGGATTCCGCTGGCGTTGATAGCGGTCGCAAACTTGGTGGTCATCAATGCTGCGGGTGGGTATTTCTCCAACATCACCGGGCTACATTATCAACCTGGGATGGTTGCGCAGGCACAGCAGGCACGCCTAGAGATGGAAGCGTACATGCCTTTTATGCCCAATGAAACTGATCCATGGTGTAACACAGTTGCCTTCCCTACCTCGTTCTTTGACCACCACAACATCACCCTGTATTCTATTCCGTTTGGGCACGGTTTAACCACCTTGTGGGGGCTAACCCCCACGCTCAAGTCGCGCTATGTTTTGGTGGATGAAGTCGCCAAGGAGTTTTATCAGGCAGATGAGAAGTGGGTTAAATTGCGCGATGTAGAGGGCGGTGAACTCTACTTGAACCCTGCTACATCGTGTGCCTTCACGCCTGATGTCGCTAGTCTGGCACAACCTCCCCAATCACAATGAGGCGATGGTATCCGTGAGTGGGTCCAAAAGCCGTGCCGCCATACTCAGCAACATCCGCGCAAAAGCGAATCTAGGAAGGCAACTTCGGTGATAGAATCTGCAAAAGATGGGGAGTCGGTCGCGTGAGGGGGAGGGACAGGGATGTCTTGGGCATGGCAAGAAGCGGAGAGGCTAGGTCATGCAACGAGCATGAATGGGTTGCTTTCGGAGACGTGGCAAACTCCCGCTTCATTCCACGCCTAAAAAAGCAGGGTGAACGATGTCCACCCTGCTTTCGCTTATGCAGTATTAAGCTGGGCTTACTTGACTTCGACCACTGCGCTTTCGGCTTCGAGTTTTGCCTTGGCATCCGCGGCGGCATCCTTGCTGACACCCTCCAAAACCTTTTGGGGTGCGCCTTCAAC
>CAIRDJ010000384.1 GCA_903877335.1 uncultured Chloroflexota bacterium
GTGATCTTTGGGATCGAGCGCAATAGCAACATCCCAGTTTTCGATGGCGGTGCGATAGTCCCCTAAACGAGAGTAGGCTTCGGCACGGTTGAAGTAGACCCTTTTCCCAACCTCACCCAGTGCGATGGCGCGGTCTAACGCGACCAAGCCTGCTTCGGGCATGTTATCCTCCCACACCAATTTGCGCCCAAGTTCAGCGAATCCGTTGGCATCCAAGTTCTTCGCCAAGATCCAAGCCGTCTTGGGGTTGACCGCTGGCGTGACAGGGGTTGAAGCGGGCGTAGCTGGAACAGGGGTGGGTGGCACAGGTGAGGCAGGAGCAGTGAATAGCCCGCGCGGATCAAAGATGCCGTCGATGAAATTCCGTTTTTGATATGCTTCTTTATGCTTCTCAAATTGCCTACGGGTGGCGGGGTGATCCATTTCAAGAAGATCTTTATACGCATCAATAATTTCAAGCCATGTCCGTGAATCGGCTTCGTAGGTTGCATCTCGACGAGTAACCAATTCATGAAAGCATCGTTCAGCATCCGTGAATGCCTGTTGTTCAGCATAGGCTACAGCTGCCTGATAGAGTCTGTGCGGATTGGCATAGATCGCTTCTTTAGTGGGATCAAGCGGAGCCTTCACGTTTATATCAGGTGGAAATCCCTGCTGTTCGTAACGATCCATCGCTGCGTTAATCTCACTACAAGGATTGTCTACACCATCAAAGATGTATTGATGATTGCTCAACCAATCTGGAATTTTAGCTTTGCTGCTTTGCTTGACATCGTGCTTGCTCGCCACGCGCACATGTTCCCCTTCCAATACCACAGGCACAATCGGACGACCGCGACGGTGGGCATAATCTAGTTCCGCTAGGCAGAAGGGACTGCTCAAGCTATCTTCAGAGAGCGCGAAGATCAGCACATGGCACGCTTCAATTGCCTTGACAATCTCATCCCACCAGTGGGGAATGGCAGGGGGCAGGCTATGCTTGTCCTGCCAAACGTGGTAACGCAGATCGGTGGTATTGGGGAAACACTCTTGACGGAGTTGCTCGGCAATCCGATCTGCTTTCGGCGCGTCAGTGGGGCTATTGCGATAGCTGAAGAACAAGGTGCGTTTGGTCATGGTCACGGCAAAACATCCTTACATCGGCGGAGAGGTGTGTGCCCAAGCATACCACCCACGCGCGTATTATTCAACTAGGATGGGCACGCGCAACTTAGTCACCGTCCTCTAGCTCTTTGGAACGAATGATAGGATGCTCAATCAGATAGGTGAGCAGGGTTTGGCATTCCCCGTGTGACAATTCCGCTAACTCTCCATGTAATGATAGAGGAATTGTCACATTTATTGGCTAACTATTTCAGATGACAACCAAGTTTGTGAATCTTTATCCCAGCGTTTAGTGAACACCACATTCAGAGTGATAGACTCTACAACGGGCATAAGGAATAGAACCAAGCTATGAGTCACTTCTGGTAACTCAACTTCATGAACAGATAGTATTTTCTTAGAGAAGTTCTTCCATTGCGTAACTTTAGCTTGATCCCCATAGTATTCACTTGTGAACACGGTGGGAATTTCTGTGGGTAATTCTGTATGACGTTGTTTGAATGTGGTATGAATTGCTTGTTGTAGTAATTCACCATCTATATCGAATCGGTTCATGATCGTATAGATGTCACTAAAGTCTTTCAAGCGACTATTGCCAATTCCCAGAATGACCATTGCATGGAATTTTTCTGAGATAACCGAATAGATAGAGTATGTATAGACTATGGGGGATGGAAACTCTAGTAATGTTGGATATTCTCGCTCCTCAAAAGTTGGTATGACCTGATCTCCAAAGCCTATATCTATTTGTAAAGATGTCTTGTAGTTAATGATATGGGCTATAACTTCAACGTGCACCCCACGATAATCTGCTTCTTTGTTGATTTCATGAACTTTAAGGGTATATGTTAAAAAGGTTATTCCATCGGATATAGGTAGTTCAGCAGTTAGGATGGCATAAAAAATATTTCTGATGTTCTCCAAATCATTACTTACTGAATAGCCTAAAAAGTCAATATCTTTGGTTGCACGATAATTCTGCCCATGCCAAACCGTGAACATGTTTCCACCCTTTAGAATAAAGGATGCACTATAGGGTGAAATACTTAAACGATAAAGGAATCGCTCTGCAACATAACGTAAGTATAAAGAGTCGGTAGTTATCGCTCGCTCTTTCGCCATTCTGTTAAGTCGATCCAATACCGATTGTCCTACATTTTTCGGTTGTTTATTCATTACATAATCTCCAAGTAGGGTTTGATAACAGAGGACATACGGCAGGCTTTCGCCATCATCCAAAGCTGGTCGCGCGTGGTGTGCTTATGGCGTAGTGCCTCTCTTAGGGATTCCAACGCCACATCCAAGCCAATCTTATTACGGAATTTGAAACAGTCGATAACGGTTTTGGGGATGTTGTAAATTGGAACAGTCACTCCGCTAATGGTGTGGTGGACAATCCCTTGATGAAATCCTGCGCCAGAAAGGTGTACGGTTTGCAACGGAGGATAGCTTATTTGTGGATTCCATTGCCCCTTTTCCAAAGCGATCCAAATCTCAAATGGAATTTGCGTGCTCAAATTATGAAAGTGCAACGCTGAAATCAAGCAGATTACCCCGTGCGGAACGCGCTTGCTGATCTCTGCCAACTGGCTATGCTCATTGAGTTCAGTTTCTGAATGGGTGTAAGTCCCCCGTCCCAGTTGAATAACTTCCCCCTCTTGCACCAAACGGCGCAAAACTTCACGCGAGATTCCCAAAGCGTCTAGCTCTTTGGAACGAATGATAGGATGCTCAATCAGATAGTTGAGCAGGGTTTGGCGTTCCCCGTGTGACAATTCCACTAACTCTCCATGTAATGATAGAGGAATTGTAACACATTCCCCTCATTCCAACACCCGAAAGCGGATCGGCGCGACGGTGACTTGCTCCCCATCGGTGAACGTCACCGTTGCTGACAAGCTATACTCCCCCACGACCAGTTGCCACCATAAGACGTGATCGTCCCCAGCAGGGTATGCCTGCCCGTTCAAGACATACACCAC
>CAIRDJ010000385.1 GCA_903877335.1 uncultured Chloroflexota bacterium
ATAACGAAGCGGGCTATGGCTTTGATGTACAACGCCTACAATTAGCCATCACCACGGTCTTGATGCAACACACTGTTCCCAGCAACCGTGAGATTGGGGGTTGAGGTGGTGAATAATCGACGCATCCAAGAGCTAAACCGCAATTTCCGACAGGTCAACAAGCCCACCGATGTTTTGTCCTTTCCCGCACAAGCAGAAGACTTGCCAGCTGTCATTCAGCAACAAATTGAGACCCTCTACCTCGGCGACTTGGCAATCGCCTATCCCTATGCCTCCGATCAAGCCAAGTTACTCGGTTGTAGCATTGACGACAACCTGGCGCTGTTGGCTATTCACGGCACGCTACACTTACTGAATTATGACCATGATACACCAAGCAGTCGGGCAGAAATGTGGGCAGCACAAGACCGCGCCCTGAGCGCATTGGGGATTCCGCTGGAAATTGTGCCTGCCTTGGAGGACTTCGCTGAGGCTCGCTTTTCTTGGTCACGCTGGTTAGCCGAAATTACCTCCACCATGCAAATTGAACCTAGTCAATACGCGCACAAAACCAGTGCTAATCGCCTGGATAGTTTGGGATACGCCCTTGCAGGTTGGCTCTACATGCTCCGCCACCAACGCAACACATGGATCATGGCGATGACCACCCCAGTGATCGGCGCGGTTGCGCTGTGGCTACGGGTGGATCGCATGAGCTGGGCGTTATTGATCGTGGCGATCACGCTAGTGTGGCTCACAGAGTTTGTCAACGCTGCTGTAGAAGCAGCGATTGATCTGGGGACATCTGACTATCACCCCATGGCTAAGGTAGGCAAGGATGTTGCCTCAGCGGCAGTCTTGCTCGGCGTAATCGCATCAGTGTTGATTGGGTTATTGGTGCTTGCCCCACCGCTGTGGCAACGTTTAGCTGGGTGGTTCACTTTATGATGAGGAGGAATAAACTATGACCGAAGATAACCAACGCTCGCCTCGGCAGGGGCTTGCACGCGAACGCCGGCGCAAGCGCAACGAGCGTCATTCCAAGCAACGCAGCAACAGCGCGAAAACCCAAAACGTTGCACAATTATCTCCTAAGGGTGAATTCAAAGCCCCCCCACTTCGGATTCCACTTGCGTTTTTGCGCCCACTGGGTTTGCTGTTGGTGTGCATAATCATCGTCGTTGGAATGTTGTATGGTCTCCGAAACTTCACCCCTCCTCAAGCACCCCTGTATTCCAACGGCATCTGGCTAGGGACGAATTGGTCATACGACTTACCGACTGATGAACAAGTAATAGGGTTGGTAGAACGCTTACAGAAGAATAAAATTGGCACCTCCTATCTGTGGGTGACCTATCTCAAAGATGATTTGGCGTGGTCTGGCAAAGTAGCAGACCGCGATCCGCTCACCAACGAGGCTTTGAACAATATTAATCCCATCACCGAACAACCCTACACCAATACGCTTTCAGAGATGGAACCTAATATTTTGCGCTTCGTCCAGCAATACAAAACCTACTTTCCAGAAGGAAAACTGTATGGTTGGATTAGCTACCCCACCAACCTCGATGAAGATGGTTACACACTTGATAACCCCGCCGTGCACACTCGCATTGCAGAATTAGCAACCCTTCTGGTGACCCGTTACGGGTTTGATGGCATCTACCTAAACATCGAGCCAATCGCCGATAATGACCAAAACCTACTCGCCCTGCTCCGCACGGTGCGACAAAGCGTTGGAACAACCATTCCGATCGCCCTAGCGATCCCCCCTGATTGGCGACCCAGTGGCGACCCGATCCCCTATAGCCCCAACATCACCTCTACTTTTGAGTGGACAAAATCCTACAAGCAAACAGTCGCCTTATTGGTGGATGAAATGCTGGTCATGGCGTATCACAGTGGCTTAGTGTCCTCCTCTGACTATAGCACCTGGGTTGCTTATCAGGTACGCGCCTATGCAGAAGCAATCGATGAGTTGGGCATTGAAACCACCATCAAGGTTGGAATCCCCACCTACCCCGCAGAATTGCCTGCCCACGACCCTGATGTAGAGAATGTCGAAACCGCATTAATTGGCATCAAGCAAGGGCTATCAGAAGCGGGGGCAATGGCATCTAGCATTAGTGGGGTGTCGATTTATGCTGAATGGACCTCCGACGAAGAAGAGTGGGAACGGTTCTATCAACTTTGGGCAAACCAAATGGATTGAAAGCAACTACAATTGAGTCAACCTTTCGATTGTAATCATCGCAGATATGTTAAAATACTTCGCAAAACACAGTTGCGGCTTGAGTGTTACCATGCGTTGGACTAGGGTGAGGTTGCACGATAATTTAGGAGATTGCGTATTATGATACAAGAATTAGTGAGTCGTGCTGAAAAACAGGGTTATATCACTCTGAATGACATCCTTGAACTGACGGATGAGGAAAATAAAGAGGAGTACCCTTCTTTAGAAAGTATTTTGTATGAATTAGACGAGTTAGGCATTGAGATTCGAAATGTTTTAACCGACGACGATGATGATAGTGCGGTTGATTCCCCTCTATCTGATGATGATTTCAATTCCGAAGATCCCTACCATCAAATGCACGACTTGATGCAAGTTTCTTCAGAAGATCCGGTGGGGCTATACTTTCGACAGATGTCCCAAGAACCCTTACTGAGCGCAGAAGAAGAAATTGAATTGGCGCGTCGCATACAAAATGGGACGAGTGCCCACGCGCGCCTTGCAGACACGCTTGACCCCAACATGCTCGCGGTGCTACATGCGCAAATTAGCGACGCTGTTGAGGCACGCCAACACCTTAGCCGCGCCAACACCCGTTTAGTGGTGAGCATCGCCAAGCGTTATATGGGGCAAGGGTTGCCCTTTCCTGATTTAATTCAAGAGGGGAATGTTGGGCTTATGCGGGCGGTGGACAAGTACGATCATGAGCGTGGCAATCGCTTTAGCACCTACGCAACATGGTGGATTCGCCAAGCCATCACCCGCGCCCTCGCTCAAAAAACGCGCACCATCCGCATTCCGCTCCATATGACCGAACGCATCCGCCAAATGTATCGGGTGACGCAAACGCTAGAGCAACAACTGGGGCATCGCCCTTCTGTGCAGGACATCGCCTTGGAGATGAACTTACCCGTCGATGTCATCCGCGCGATGTTGGATGCCAGTCAACACGCCATCGCGTTAGAGAAGCCAGTTGGGGAGGATGGAGATAGCGAGTTTGGAGAGTTCTTAGAGGATGAAGAGTCGCCCAGTCCGGTGGAGACCGCAACGCATCACCTTCTACAGGAGACGATCGAGACCGCGCTACAAGAGTTAACCCCGCGCCAAAGCCACATCATCCGCCTGCGCTATGGGCTAAACAATGGGGAGGCGCATACCCTAGAGGAAATCGCCGATCTCTTTGGGCTAAGTCGCGAGCGCATCCGCCAACTAGAGCGCGAGGCACTCAACCAATTACGCCACCCACGCCTCGCCCTCACGCTCAAAGATTACTGGACCTAGCGCGTTAAGGCTCGCTTGCAACGACTACGCAGGAAAACACGTATAAAGGCAATCCGAGTTAGTCAAAGGAATACATCCAGTTGGAACGTCGCATCGTCATTCAAACCAAAGGGTTAAGCAAGCAATTTAAGATGGGGGGGCATCAAGTGAACGCGCTCAGTGCCGTTGACATCGACATTTACACGGGTGAAATCGTCAGCATTGTGGGTCCGTCGGGAAGTGGAAAAAGTACATTACTCACGTTGTTGGGGGGCTTAGACCAACCTAGCAGCGGGAGCGTGCAACTTGACGGAGTAGAGATCAGCAGAATGAATGAAAACCAACTGACGGAAATTCGCAATGAGAAAATTGGTTTTATCTTCCAATTTTTCAATCTAGTGCCCACGCTCACCGCTTTGGAAAACGTCGCGCTTCCGATTCAGTTCGCTCGCAAACCACAATTTCCCCCCACGCAACGCGCCAAAGAGTTACTCGCGCTGTTCGGCTTAAAAGACCGCATGCACCACATCCCCAGTCAGTTATCAGGCGGGCAACAACAACGGGTGGCGATCGCCCGCGCCCTTGCCAACAACCCACCGCTCATCTTGGCGGACGAACCCACCGGCAACCTTGACAAGGAGGCGGGGCGGATCGTCTTAGATAACCTGCGTAAGATTCGCGATCA
>CAIRDJ010000386.1 GCA_903877335.1 uncultured Chloroflexota bacterium
CATCGACACCATCAACACGATCATAGACTATTCCTAAAACATAGTGCTTCCTATATTGTTTATAAGCAAACGTACTATTTACAGGGCGATGGTGAATCCGAAAATATCCCCCAAATGTACCCAATGTCATCCCATTCACGCGAACATCACCGCTTTTATCCGTGTGGGTTCTGTAGGTGGTTTTGATGTCTACTGCGTAGCATTCCCTTACATCTGTTTTTGAAACAAAACTTAAGTCAGGATAATAGTTTTGAGCAGGTGCCACAACAAGGTTATAGTGTTGCTCCTCCGCAAAACGAGCAAATATTGGGAAAGCAATCAGTTCGATCACTTTGGATAGAACCTTTGTATCAACTGACATAGGATAGATATTGTGTTCTGTGTCAATAAAACCCTTGATCGTCCATTCACCTTCTGCCGTACAAACACGCTGATGCAATTCATCTAAACACGTTAACAAGTGGGTAAGAAAAATATCTTGTGCCGCGTTGGCTTCTCCTATGGGGCAATGAGCAATAGTTCGTGTGATCTTTTTTGTGACAGGACATATTGGGTGGGTTGGCTTGCTAGATAAACCTCTTTCTTAAATCGACGTAGCACCTTAACCAAATCATGATGTGAAGGGATTCCATCATCACGATATGACACTATCAAAATACTTTTATGGTGTCTTTCGATCAAGGATTCAAAAACCTCTATGATGGTATGTGGATCATTCCATGCAGATTTTTGAGGTTTTAGGCGACGATGTTTACTCTCATAGTCAACCTGTTGATTCCATTGGGAATAATTCATCATGCCCTCTAAGAAATGATAGAAGTCTCGATAGTCCACCCCAACTCCATGATGATTGATATAAGGCGGATCAAGATACACCAAGTCAAAACCTGTTGGCGTTTCGAGGGCATCACACTGGATTGCTGTGTTCGGTTGTCGATTGTCAAATACAGCAAGGTTTGCTTGCTGGGCAAAGGTCTTGAAGTGACTGGGGAAGGGGGTATCCCATGTGGTTTTGTTGCCAAAGGTACGCTCAACAGGGGCGGTTCTCATGTAGAGATTAGCACGATGAAATAGATTGTAGGGGCGTTTGATGATACATGCTTGAAAGAGTGCAAAACGCGCTATGGCTTGTTGATATGGATTGGCTAATAAATGGTCTATACGATATACCATTCGATCAAGCCATTGATTCTCGGCATCGGTGTAATAGATATTCGGGAACGTTTGCTCTATGAATGTGGGGTAAGCTAGTGGATCATCGGTATCTAATAAAACCTCTATCATAGGTGTTGCTAGGGTTTGGTCATGATTCTCAATGAGTGCCCTCCCAATCTCATGATTGAAAGCCAGCACATCACTATAAGTCACCTGTTTACCAACACGCTTAAATAGATGGCTCACAGCGCCTGTCCCCCCAAAAACATCCAAAACCGTGGTGAACTCAAGGTGTTGGGTATTTTCCCATATCCACCCCACCCATTTTTGTTTGCTTCCCTGATAGCGAGTGGGTGGAAATGGATAATCGAAGCGAGTATCAGAAGAGGAAAATAGTGGCAGTTGTAAAGGTTGCATGGGTGCGCTCGTGGCTTAAGAGGGGGATTGGATGGGGCGGTAGTCTATCAAGGTGAGGATGCCCCCCATTGCCGCGGCGACCAACCCGATCAAGGGGATGAGCAACGAAAACGCCACCGCCTGCGCCTCATCCACCCCATACACCGCCAAGATCGTCACCAACGTGGCTTCACGCACGCCCAAGCCATTGATGCTGATCGGCAAGAATTGAATCACGTTGATGACCGCCAACAACAACAAGAAGGTGAAATATCCCAAGTGACCGATTCCGCTGGCAATGCCATACATCCACAACGAAGCAGACCATACCCCAAAATAGACCACACTGGCAACCACCCCCATCACCAACGCACGCGGTTTACTCATGTATAGTACCAGCGGATCTGCCACCACACGCACCCACTTGGGCAAGTGTGCTTGCCGTTGAGCAATCCAGCGCGTCACCATCAAACCGACGGCAATGCCGATCAAGGTGAGGGCAATGAATCCCACCACCCACGAGCGCGGTAAGTTCAACAGCGCAAGCATCGTCGGACTGAACGCCAACGCCACCAACGCCACCAACCCGTTAACCGTCAAGCCGATCAACCGCTCCATGATCGCGGAACTCATCACCAATACTTTATCGGTTGCCTCGTCGCGTGCCAGATACACCCCTTTAATGACATCACCGCTTGCCATACCCGGCAAGAAGGTGGCATAGAAGACTCCGATCAAGTTGAGCGCGGTCAGGTCTAACACCGTCACGCGCGAGTTGTACAGGTTCACCATTGCCTTCCAGCGCACGCTGGCGATCACCAACGAGAACAACCACACCACCGAACCGAGCGACAACCACCACATGTTGAACGATTGCAGGTGCGCCCATACCTCAACCCACGTGATGTTCCCATTGCGGAACAAAAACCAGAAGATTAAGACGACGAAGACCACGCGCAACACTGTCCAAATCCATTGGCGCAGGCGTTGGTTGGCAGGAGCAGAAGCAGTGGCGGTCATGGGGTATCCTTGAGAGATTGACAAGTAGGGGATTGAATGGGGGGGATGGGGGAACGCATGAACAAATCAACATGACCCACGCGCTCTCCCTCCCAACATGCCACACGCTCCCAACCGTCTTGGGCGACATACGCGCGTAACGCCTCATCGGGTGGGGTGGGGTAGCCTTCGACGATCACCACTGCGCTGGGTTGAATGCGCTCCCATGCTTCTAAGCGGGTGATTCCTTCGCGGTTAGCAAGCCAGGGCGCGGATGCCACTTCGACAAAATCGTCATAATCCGCCATCCGAAAATACATGGGGTCAATCCCCACCAAACGTTGATCGGGCGGGACGTATTCTCGCACGGCATCGGCTAGGGCAAATGCTTCGTGATAGCCAACCGCCAAATCGGAGAAACCAACGCGATGCACAGTCAAGCCGAGTGATGCCATCGCCAAGCCACTCAACACAATAGGGGGGGAGATGTGCAACTGTTCGATCATCACATAGACGAGGGCAACCGCCAAGAGCAGGTAAATCCCGATGCTGTGGGCAAGGTAATAGCTACGATAGAAACCGTAGAAGAAGGCAATGAAGCCCATATTGACCGCCCACACCACCACTAGCACACGGTTGAGCGGATGGGCAAGGCGCACTGCTACCCCTGCTCCCAGCACCGCACACCCCAACACAAGCGGAATCGCCCCCAGAGGAACGAATAGCTGCTCGGCGATCAGGCGATACCACGGGGTGGAAACTTCTAAGAACGGAGAGCGTGAGGCGAGGCTCAAGAAGTCTTGGGCGAGGGTAGCGTAGATTCCGATGTAGGTTGCCACGCCCATAACCCCTCCGATTGCCAGATAGATCAGCGCGGGGTCAATGAAGAATCGCTTGTGTTGAATCATCTGAAGAAGGTTTTCCAGCGTGTATGCCACGCCGAACGCCAAGCTGAAGCGATAGGCGGACGGATGCCCGTCGGTGGCAAACGCCACGAAGAACCCAACCAGCACGTGTAAGATGCGCCGTTGGGTGTGATGGGCAAGCGCGTATAGCAGGAATGCCACAGACAGATATAGCCCGACGCTGATGTCTTGGCGATAGACGTTGAGCATGAGCAAGGCAGGCGCACCCAAGATCAGCACCGCCCAAGCGGCGGAATGAGAATACACCCGTCGCGCGGTGTAAAAGGTGAAGCCCAACATGAGCAACGCCAGCATGTACAAGAAGAACCGCCCCTGTGCGAAGCCAAACCCCACCAACCGATACCATCCCCCTAACGCCATGTAGATGAGGGCGTAGGACTCTGTGCTGACGTGGCGATAGACCAGTGGTTCTAGTTGAGTGGTATGCCCAAAGTTCCACGAGAGGCTTGCCATGTATGCCTCATCCACCCACAACACCGCCGGAAAACGGGTGGACAATCCAATCAATGCCAAGAGTGCTGCGCCCCCCAAGCCCATCGCTAGGCGTGTTGCCCCACGCGATAGGGTGAAGGTGGGCATAAGCCAAGTTGCCACGCTGACCAAGACCACGCTCAGGTATAGGCGTATCACTTGATAGGGTAGGGCAGATGCGAATGGCATCCCCCATATTCCTGCCAAAGCAAGCCAACACATTCCCACACCTAGCCAGTACCAATTGTTAGGCAGGCGCGGGCGTGAGACGCTCCCCCAGCGATAGCCGACCACAAACGCAAACGGCAAGCTGAGTAGCCCCATCGCTAAAATGATGAGCGCGTTCTGTGAATATCTCCCGAAGTATGGCGCGGGGATGCTGGTGTGCAGGAGCAACGCCCCCACACTCACCAGATGAAGCCAACCCCAACTTTGAAATAAGCGTGCTTTCATGCTTAAATCGCCTGCTTGATGAGGTCTGCCGCGCGTTCTGCCAGTGCCATAGTGGGGGTGTTGGTGTTCCCATTGGGGATGATGGGGAACACGGATGCATCCACCACGCGCAAGCCTTGTACCCCACGCACGCGCAATTGCTCATCCACCACCCCTAACGGGTCGTGCGCAGGAGCCATCTTGCACGTCCCCACAGGGTGATACAAAGTTTGTGACCATTCCGCGATGTAGTCACGCATGGCGGATGAATCGTCTAAAATCTCGATGCCGGGCATGGTTTCCGCGCCGCGGTACAAATCAAACGCGGGCATCTGTGCTAACTTGCGCGTGAGCGTCAAGCCATACAGCATCACTTGCCAGTCGCGCTCATCGGTGAGGTAATTCGGTTGAATGATGGGGTGCGTATTTGGGTCAGACGTGCGCAAGCGCAAATAGCCCGTGCTATGCGGCATCACATTGATGACCCCCAGGGTGAAGCCATGCCCTGCTGGGCGGGTGAACCCATTATCCACGAAGTAAGTGGGCGCAAACAATAGTTGCAAATCCTCATAGGCGAGGTTGGGTTGAGTCTTGAGGAAGGCACCTGCTTCTGCCACATTCGAGGTGAGCGCACCTTGACGACGGGTGACGAAATTTGCCAACCCTGTCACAGATTCCCCACGTATTAAGCTGATCGGCAAGCGGGATGCAAAGTTGGTGCCAATAGCGAGATGGTCTTGTAAGTTGTGTCCCACGCCTTCCACCTCCGCCACCAACGGAATCCCCAACGCTGACAAGGCTTGCCGTTGACCCACCCCTGACAGCAACAATAGCTGGGGAGAGTTGATAGCACCGCCACACAAGAGCACTTCGCGGTGGGCATAAAACGTCTTCATGCCCATATCGTGCCAGAACGTCACTCCGCTGGCACGCTTGCCCTCAAACGTAATCTTGCTCACTTGGGCTTCGGTCATGATGGTGAGGTTGGGGCGCGTTAGAATGGGCTTAAGATAGGCACTTGCTGCGCTAAAGCGCATACCATTCTTTTGATTGACGTGTAGGAAGGATGCGCCTTCGGGTGTGGCACGGTTGAAGTCAGAAATGGGCATGATCCCATATTGTTGGCACGCCATTACAAAAGCATGTGAAATAGGGTTGGGGCTACGCAAGTTTTCTATGCGTTGGGGTCCGCCCACTCCGTGATATTCTGACGCACCCAAGACATGATCTTCCAGCTTTTTGAAGTAGGGTAACATGCTTATGAAATCCCACCCCGTATTGCCCAATTGTGCCCACTTATCATACACCTGTCGGCTACCGCGAATCACAATCATGGCGTTGATGGAGCTACTACCTCCCAACGTCTTGCCACGGGGCCAATAATAACTCTTGCCGTTGAGGTGAGCGTGTGGCTCGGTCTGATAGTTCCAATCGTATTCGGTCTTGAATAGTTTGGAGAATGCCAGCGGAATGTGGATTTCCGCTTTATTGTCCGCTTTACCTGCTTCTAATAACAGCACGGTGGTTTGTGGGTTTTCGGTTAAGCGATTTGCCAGTACGCACCCTGCTGTTCCTGCACCTACGATAATGTAATCAAACTTCATGAAGACTCATCCCTTCAACCGATTCGTTGCATTGTACCCAACATCTGGACGCTTGGCTACTTCGCCTGCACTTCAATTGTCTGGCTGAAAACCCATCCGCGATTGATGTACACATCGACTTGCCAAGTACCCACATCGGTGGCGGTGGTGGGGTGATACCAGAAGAGTGCTTCGCTCTCGCGGTCAAAGCGCGTGGTTTGGTAGCTACGTTGTTCGCCATTGGGCGCGGTGAAAACCATGTTCACGCGCGTGTCCTCGCGGTTGAGGTTTTGTAGTACCAACCCTAGCCCAATGTCATCTCCTGCTCGTAATGGTGCAACAGGCGACGTTGCCCAACAATCCACCAACGTCGCGCGGACTTCCAGCAAATAGCCGTTGTTGGCGTAGTCTTGCCAGCACCGATTTAAGACATCGGAACGGTTGAGAAGTGCTGACCAAAGTTGGCGCGTGTTCACCATGTCAGGATGGACATAGTTGGGATAGAGCATCTCCACCATCTGGGGGGAAAGTTGACGAAGAATCACTTCTAATGTTCCATCCCCGCCAAAGCGTTGCAAGTTGCGCACGCTCAAGTTCTTCTGGCGAGAAAAGATAATCGTGAAGGCTTCGGGGTGGCGTTCTGCGCCATCCAAAACGGAAAAGATCACGTTAACCTCCGCCACTAAACCGTAATCAAAGCCATTTTTTCCTCCCACCGAAACGGTGCCGGGCATCGCTTGGGCACTGTATAGGCGTGGGGCGAGCAACATGGCTGAGAAGACTGCGCGTGCCACATCACCTTGCACATCGTCGCGGTAGGAATCTTCATTCAAGCGTACTAGGTACTCCGCCAATGCACGTGGGGTGGCGGTGTTGTAGGTGGTGGTATCAAAGTAAAGTTGATTGGCGCGGATCTCTTCCCGTCGCTTATAGTCGGGTAGCACATCAAAATACGCATCCAACCCCGTGACCAGCTCGGCGCGATAATAGCGTGAAGCCAACGAAGCTGGCACTTTATTCCATTGCTCATCAATCATGCTTAATTTCAAACGATCGACTTCGCTATAGGGGATAATTTGACCAAGCCCCTCAATTCCTAAGCGTTCGGCATATTGGTTCGGAGCATCCCAACCAACGGCATCCATCATCATCCAAGTGGCGGAGTTGTCGCTACATGCCACCATCACCTCAATCAGCTGATAGAAGGGAATCTTCTGGTTTAGATAGCTGTCGTTCAAACAATCAGTCGTCCCGCCCATCCAATACCGCTCCCCAAAAGTAAGCGACATATCCAAATTGAGGGTGTTCGGTTGGCTGAAAATCCACTCATACGACGCGCCAGCGACAAAGAGCTTGGGCACGCTGGCGACTGGAAAGGTCACATCCAGGTTTTCTTGGCACCCCGCCCCCGTGTAAAAGTTATACACCACCGCCCCCACAATCACGTTATCATCTGCTTGGGACTGGGCAAAGTCCGTGAACTGGCACGGTGGGAGTGCATCAAATGAGGGGGCATCCTGGGCAAAGGCGGCGCGCGCTAGGAGCACAAACGGGCAACACAGTAGAATCAGGCGTACAATCGTCATTGGCAGATTTCGGCAAACTACTCAACAAAACGCCCGTAGTTTACACCAAACTTACGCGGCGTGCATCCAATTGGGGGGAAGTCGTACTCATTAAACAGGAGGTGAGGGGGTATGTTGTTGTGTGGATGCACCACAATTTCGCCTCTGGCTTGGGTAGTATTTGCAAAAGTGTCCATTCATTTCCTGACTTCTTAAGCCATCTTCGAAGTCACAAATTCTGCTTGACAGCATGCGGAAGTAATCATGGATTGGGGATAGAGGGCGTGCGCTCTCCATCCCCAACAGGGCATCAATCCTCTAATGTGGAGAGGTCGCCTTCAGGTAGTCCTTGAGCGCGTGCCTTCAACACACGGCGCATGATCTTTCCGCTACGAGTTTTGGGCAATGTCGTAACAAACTCGATTTTCTCCGGTACAGCAATCGGTCCCACTTCCTCGCGGATATGTTTCTTGATCGCCTTCTCAAGTTCATCGCTTCCTGTCGACCCCGCATTCAAGATGCAGTAAGCATAAATGACGCTACCCTTCAATTCATCGGGTACAGCAATCACTGCTGCCTCGGCAACATCCCGATAGCTCACTAGCCCGCTCTCAATTTCTGCCGTTCCCAAGCGGTAGCCACTCACCTTGATGACATCATCAATGCGCCCAATGACCCAGATATAACCGTCAGCATCCTTACGCGCACTATCGCCAGCAAGATACCACCCTTGTTGAGCGTAGTCCGTCCAGTATTGTTTGATGTAGCGGTCAGGATCACCCCACACCGTGCGGAGCATGCTGGGCCACGGACGCTTAATCACGAGTTTGCCCTCTACGCCAGCCTCGCAACTGTTGCCGTGTTCGTCCACCACATCCACCACCTGACCGGGGAAGGGGCGGGTGGCACTGCCCGGCTTGAGCGGAACGGATGGGAGGGGGGTAATCACAAAGCCCCCGGTTTCGGTTTGCCACCATGTATCCATGATGGGGCAACGCTCTCCGCCGATAACTTTGTAGAACCACTTCCACGCTTCCGGGTTGATCGGCTCTCCCACACTTCCCAACAAGCGCAGGCTACTCAGATCATGGCGAGCGGGCCACGCATCGCCGAAACGCATTAACCCACGAATGGCGGTGGGGGCGGTATACAGCACGGTGATGCCATACTCTTCCACCAATCGCCACCAGCGATCCGGGTAGGGGTAGGTGGGTGCGCCTTCATAGATGAACGAGGTTGCCCCCAAGATCAAGGGTGCATACACAATATAGCTGTGCCCCGTGATCCAGCCGGGATCTGCCGCACACCACCAACGATCCTCATCTTTCAAATCAAACACCCACTCTAGGGTGGTGGAGGTGTAAACCTGATAGCCTCCGTGCGTGTGCAAGATGCCTTTGGGTTTGCCGGTTGTCCCGCTGGTATACAGGATGAAGAGCGGATCTTCGGCATCCATCACTTCGGTCTCACATTTATTAGAGGCAATCGGCAACGCCATCAACTCATGCCACCAATAATCGCGTCCCTGCTCCATGTTAATTTCTTGCCCTGTGCGTTTATAGACGATCACGCTTTGCACCACAGGAGAGCGTTGCACCGCCTCATCCACGACGTTCTTGAGGGGGACAATTTTCCCGCGCAACCAAGACCCATCGCTGGTGACCACCACTTTACTCTTGGCATCCGCGATACGGTCTGCCAACGCTTGATCGCTAAAGCCACCATAGACCACGCTGTGCGGTGCGCCGATCTTGGCACACGCCAACATGGCGATCACAATTTCGGGGGTGCGTCCCATGTAAATGGTGACGGTATCCCCCTTGCGCACGCCCATGCTCCGCAAGACGTTGGCGAACTTGTTCACCTCTTGATACAAGCGCCAATAGGAATAGGTGCGCTTTTCGCCGTTTTCTCCCTCCCAAATGATGGCAAGTTTGTTGCGTCGCCAGGTTTTGACGTGGCGATCTACAGCATTGAGGGCGATGTTGGTCTTGCCACCGACGAACCACTTATAGAAGGGTATTGCCGACAAGAAGACGGGCGGGCCGGGACACGATCAGGAGGATTTGAGAAGGGCACCGGCCAGGAAGCCGGCGAGCAGAAAGCCGAGCAGGACGAGGGGGAGACGCAGGTCGAGGCCGAAAAGATAGAGATCGAAATGAACAAAACCCGATTGGCGGGCCAGGAGGGCCACGCCGCCGCCGAGGATGGCGAGGGAGACGAGCTTTTGGCGGTTCATGGAAGTTCTTGG
>CAIRDJ010000387.1 GCA_903877335.1 uncultured Chloroflexota bacterium
GATAGCCTACGCCAAATTGACCAAAGCGATGTAGAAATCATTGGGCAAACCCTCCCCCCCTTTCCATGGTATTTTGGTGGGCAGATGTTTTTGAACTTGTTCACCCTACCCGACGAAATGATCGCCTTCTGCGAAGAGCATGGCTACCGCATTTGCTTTGATACCTCCCATTCTAAATTAACCTGCAACCACTATAAGTTATCCTTCAAAGAACTAACCGAGTCAGTCGCCCCCTACGCCGCCCACCTGCATGTGGTGGATGCGCTGGGGGTGGATGGCGAAGGGGTGCAAATTGGTGAAGGGGATATTGATTTCAAGATGCTGTGTGAAATCCTCAACCGCCTTGCGCCGAGTGCCTCGTTCATCCCTGAAATCTGGCAGGGGCACGAGAACAACGGTGCTGGATTCTGGAAAGCGCTGGAGCGCCTAGAGGGGTTGCTCTAGCGTCTCCAACCAGTCCAACACTAACTGTAGGGCTTGGGTTGCGCTATGCATCCTGACCGTCTCACGATCCCCCGCCCAAACATAGCGAAACGTTTGGGTGGGAGGTGTGGGGGTTGCCAAGCCCATATAGGTCAACCCGACGGGCTTGGTAGGTGATCCACCGCCGGGGCCGGCAATTCCCGTGATGCTGAGGGCAATATCTGCGCCGAGCAATCGCCTAGCACCCTCTGCCATTTCGAGCGCGGTTTCTGCGCTCACCGCGCCGAAGGTTTCTAGCGTATCGCGCGAAACACCCAGCACATGCTGCTTGACCGAGTTGGCATAAGCGACAACCCCACCCACCACATACGCGCTACTGCCTGCTTGGTCGGTTAGGCGTTTGGCGATTAACCCGCCTGTGCAGGATTCTGCTAGGCAAATGGTGAGTGAGTGTTGTAGCAGTTTCTGTGCCAAGCGTTGTTCAATCATGTTTCGTCCCTCGTTGATTTTGATTACAAAACAGACGCAATCGCCAACAGGTCATTGAGCAACCCATAGCCTGTGACGTGTTTACCCGCACCTGCCCCAACTAAGGTGACATCCCCTAGTAAATCGGTGGTGAAGGTGATGGCGTTGGTTGCCCCGCTCACGCCTGCCAATGGGTGCGAAATCGGTAGGCGTGTGGGCATGACCGAGCCTCCCTGTCGAGTGAGTTGAGCGACGAGTTTCCAGCGTTCTTGGTGTGCTTGTGCGTCTTGAATGTCTTGCGTGGTGAGTTGGCTAATTCCTTGCACGCTCAAGTTTTCAAAAGTGAGCGACTTCCCAAAAATTACCGCGCCCAAAATGCGCAGTTTGCCCGCCGCATCCCATCCATCAACATCGGCGGTGGGGTCCGTTTCGGCATAGCCCAATGCTTGCGCCTGAGCAAGCGCGTCTGCATACGACATGCCCCCTTCCATCTGGGTCAGGATGTAATTGGTTGTGCCGTTCAAGATGCCTCGCACCGCCTCGATCTGGAGACCGCGTAGCCCGTGTTCCAACAGTTGAAAGCAGGGGGTGCCCGCCATCACCGTTGCCTCATAGCGCAATTGTACCCCGTTAGCACGCGCTAAGGCGATTAACTCAGGGAGTGCCACCGCAACGGGTCCCTTGTTGGCGAGGACAACATGTTGCCTATTGCGCAGGGCATGACGCACATAGTCCAACGCAGGTTGAGCGGTCTCCAATTGGGAGGGGCTAACCTCCACGATGACTTCTGCTCCGCTGGCACGAAGCAATTCAAGCACCCCTACATCGCGCACTAGCCCTGCACTGTGGGGGTAATGCGCAAGATTTTCTACGCTGGCGGGCGCGGTCAAAGCGTGAAGGTCTAGCCCATGTGGATGGATCAGCGTCCCCCGTGAGCGCGTTGCCACCCCTACTACTTGCACGTTTAAGCCGTACTGTGCTTGCCACTCGGCGTGTTTGTCACGCAGGATTTCTATCAATCCCTGCCCAACCACCCCGTATCCGATCAATGCAATCTTCATCTGATGATTCCCTCGTGGTTTCTTAAACGACTGTTATCACAGGATTATCCTAACAGGTGTGCCCCATATTGCTCAATTGCAAGCCAAAAACTTCCTACACCGTGTGGCGACCCCACGCGCTCAAAATCGTCAGGGAGTGCCTGATGGAGCGCATCGGGAGAATGAAGCGGAATACGATACAAGCGTTCCACTTCCCACCCACCGATTGGGTGGCGGTTGAGCATGTCGTAGATGGCGGGGTCATGAATGCGTAAACCTGCTGCCACGTTGAAATCTGTGGTGAGGGGGCTATAGACGATGCCGGAATACGTCAAACTGGCAGAGCCATTCTCCAACAGCGCGGTGAGGGTTTGGGCATGGGGATGGTCTAACGTCGTCTGTGCTTCTGGCACGCCCCAACATTCTTCGACATATTCCAAGATCACCTGCTGGCGCAAACTGCCACGTTTTGGCTCAAGGGTGAAAGAGGGCAAAACGTGATACTGATTGGGATCCGCCGCAGTGTGGGCGGAGCGTCGCATCAACACAGCAACCTCCCCCTGAGCGGTGGCGAAGATCGTCAGCACGCTCACGCCGAGCGTGGCACTGCGCCCCCTTCCGTCAAAAGGTTGTTGCGCCATCGGGATGAGTTGCTCAAGCTGGGCGCGAAGTGGAAGTTGCGCCATTTCTGTGATGGGCATCTGTTGGGCAACTTGTAGTAACTCTCGCTTGAGACTGGCGGTGGTTGCCACCCCGTGAAAGTAGCCCGAACGCTGAACAACCAAGCGTGTTGATTCTGCCTGCAAGACGCGCCAAGTGGTCCCATCAGGTGCATGCCCTGCTGCCGCATGTGCTCCAGCAACTGGGCATCATATAGCGCAAAATCGCTACTCTGGGCATGCCCCGCCACCTCTTCCAAGATGTCATCTAGGGCTACCCCGTGTGCCCGTTGTACCACAACAGGGATGGACTGACGGTTGGGGAGGGTATAGGGGGAATAGTGGCGCGAGAGCCAATCCATGATGCGGTGATAGGTGTTTGGGTTCATCCACTTTTAACCTATAATGATGGTGCACTCACGAGTATAGCGGAGGTTAACCCCACTGTGGACAATAATTTCTCACACGCACTTTTTAGGGAGTATCTTGCAACCTTATCCCCCCAACATCCCCACCATGCCCACCCCTTCAGCACATGGGGATTTGGAGATTCGTCGGCAATGGCGGATGAATTGGGAGCGTTGGTGGTTCAGGGTACAAAAACTGCGACGGCTTCATTGGTCTGGGAGTATGAGTTTGACGACGAACGCTTGCCCCAAGAGGGAGACCTAAGCGTGATTTTGGACGGGCACAACCAACCCATCGCCCTGATTGAAACAACCGAAGTCCGCATCCTACCCTTCAACCAAGTCGATGAGACATTCGCTTACGATGAGGGGGAAGGCACGCGCACCCTTGCCCACTGGCGCGAAGGGCATTGGCGATTCTTTCATCGTGCATGCCAACGCATTGGGCGCGAGGTAGACGAAAGCATGCCGATCTTATGCGAACGCTTTCGCGTGATTTATACCCCAATCCTGTAACGGGTAGACTTGCCTTGTCCCCAACATGGGGACAAGGTGACACACCCGCTACCGTTTACGAGCGACCATCCACACAATATCGAACGGATTCACATAAGTGGATTGTTCAGATAGCTTGAAGGTGCGTTCCAACGCTTGAAGCGGGCGTGCCAACCACGGCACATAAAAACCCAAGCGGTCAAGGAACAAGCGCATGGTGACAAACTTGCCCTCATGGCGTACATCCACCACATCAAAGCCGGCTTCGTTGAGCATGCGGGTGAGCGTCTTAACATCAAAATAGTAGACGTGCTCGTCAGATAGTTTGTAACCAATCCAGCGTTTGCCCGTCAACCGAGCGGGTAGACTTTGCACGTCTGGGGTCATGAGCGCCACGATCCCGCCAGGTTGAAGCAACCGCGCGATCTGTTCGATGTGTCCTTTGGGGTCGGGCACATGTTCGATCACATCCCACAGCGTAATGAGGCGATAGCTCCCCTCGATGAAGGGGGTCTCATCCAGAATGCTTAGATTGTAAGCGTCATGCCCAAAACGCCCCTTGATGTAATCAATCGCAAAGCCAGACACATCCACCCCTGCCACTTGCCACCCACGCTTGCTTGCTTCATCCATGAAAAAACCAACAGCACACCCCACATCAAGCAACTTATTGTTGCCCCCAACGGGCTGAATGAAGCTGTGTAAGCGATCTAAGCGACGGTTAAAACTTTTGCGGATGTTGCGCTCATCAGCAATGTAATCATGATACCCCACTGTGCCATCATCATCATTCTTGAAATAGGTTTCGCCGTAGAGGGCATACAGCTCATTGGGGTCGGGACGTGGGCTAACATAGACCAACCCACAATTTAGACATTGTACCAAGCCCCGCCCGTTCTCTGGGCAGTAGGGTTGGCGGTTTTCACTTTGGCACAGGTTACAAGGGACGTGGTTGCGTTCTACTTGCGTGTCAATTCTTGGGGAGGTAAGGGGTGCGTTGGGATTGGTCAAAGCCCGTTCCTAAACTAACTACATTCAATGAAGTTAACCATTGTACAAAAGAGATTTCAAGTTGCTCAATAGCGCGTTTACTCAAGAGTAAAATTCAGGGCGAAAAGAGCCACACCATCTTTCACTTATGTTTGCATCACGTTTGATTATTTGCCACTTCATCAACTTTCGTTTAGAATTTTGATACAGAACAGTTAGCAATGTTTGTTTTATGAGAGATTGTGCCTGTCATGAAAGATAAAATCCTAGTTATTGATGATGAAGAAACAACCACCCAACTGATTGGCATTCTATTTGAACGACGGGGTTTTGAAGTGGTCAAGTCCCACAGTGCAGAAGAGGGCTTGCGTGCTGCTTATCGTCACCAACCTGATTTAGTGTTGCTAGACATCATGATGCCGGACATGGACGGATGGGAAGTGTGTAAGCGACTACGTGAGATGTCCGATATACCGATTATCTTCTTGACAGCATGCGACCAAACACGTGATGTCGTGCGTGGGCTAGAAATGGGTGCCGACGATTACATCCTTAAACCTTTCAACCAAGAAGAATTATTTGCTCGTGTCAATGCGCACTTACGCCGCACCCCACGCCCCAACATTGGCGAGGAGCTGTCGTTTAATGCTGGGGACTTCGTGATTAGCTTTCTCAACCGAGAGGTGCGCGTTCGCAATGAAATTAAGCATCTTACCCCCAAGGAGTTTAACTTGCTGGGCGTACTGGTGCGCAGTGCGGGGCGCGTGGTTGGGCGTGATGAGTTGGTGACGGAAGCATGGGGGGATGAATATGGGGATGCGATTGATAGCCTCAAATTATACATCCACTATTTGCGCCAAAAGCTAGAAGTTAACCCCAACCGCCCCCAGTACATCATCACTTCACGCGGGGTAGGGTATCGTTTCATGGAGCATTAAATTGTGCCATTGCCAACGTGTGCCAGCGTGTCCAATCTTGGAGGGAACAGGTTGAAAGCGTTGCTGTGTCCGCATCGTTGGTTGGCGAAGCCACTGGTTCATTTCAGAGAAACCAGTTCATCATCAGAAGCAAGTGTTGGCAACCAGGCATTTCACAGGTGGGCGGGGAAATTCAGTGTGTGAACCATCGTGAAACGTGCTATAAATGCAATCAGTTCAACGCATCATTCGGAATTACCAACACGATGACTCTGCCCATGCTCTACCCCCTTCTGCTTGCCCCCACCCTACATGTCAAAGTTTGGGGCGGTCGTAAACTTGCTACTCTGCTCAACAAGCCCTTGCCCACTACCGAGCCTTATGGTGAATCTTGGGAACTCCATGATGATTGTGTCGTGCTGAATGGCACCTTGCACGGACAAACACTTGGCGCGGTCTTGGCACAATATGGCGCGGAGTTGGTGGGAACACACAACGATCCTGCGGACGGTTTCCCCCTCTTGGCAAAGTTCCTCGATGCCAATGATTGGTTAAGCGTGCAAGTTCACCCAAACGACGAGCAAGCGCGCGCGCTAGAAAATTTCCCACGTGGCAAAACTGAAGCGTGGTTCATGGTCGCAACGGACGAAGGCGCACAGCTTGTGATTGGCATTCAACCCGGACGCTCGCGCGAGTCCATCGCCCACGCCATTCAAGCTGGCACGCTCGAATCCATGCTCGTCTTTCAAAACGTGACGCGCCACGACATCTTTGAAATGAACGCCAACACCGTGCACGCGCTGGGACCGGGCAACCTCATCTATGAGATTCAACAAAACTGTGATTTGACCTATCGCCTGTTTGACTGGAATCGGTTGGGCTTGGATGGCAAACCTCGCTCCATGCACATCGAAAAAGGGGTGCAGGTGGCCAATGTGGATTTCGTCCCAGCGGTTAAACATTTTGACGAGGCAAGCGCGGGGGTTTCAACTCCCCTCATCAAGATGCCCTATTTTGAGACGGTCTACCACAAACTGGCGGGTAACACCGTGTCGCTTCACACCCACGGGCAACGCTTCCATGCGTTGACGTGCATCGCAGGCACGGCAGAACTGACCACCAAGCACACCCCACCCCTCACGATCCCCTTTGGAGGAACCGCACTCGTGCCCTCGTGTGTGGGGGCGTTCACCTTAAGTGGCGCTGGGGCAATCTTGGATAGCTTCCAGATTGTCTAGGCAACCTGTTTACCGCGGAAACGCTCGATACGCTGGCGCGCATCCTGTTGATTGGTTGCCACACTAATTTGGTCGCCAAGCACTCGGTAGATGCCCAACAAGGTACTGAGCGTGTTCAAGATGATCGGATTGGTGGAGACGATCACGACCAATCCTGCTGACTTAGGAGACGCGCTCATGTGCTGGTCAGAGCGTTTGGCAGCGCGACTGAACGCCTGCATCACGTTCATGCCCTCCAACTGTGGCAAACCAGAGCGCGACAAGTCCACGATTACATCCATATCGTGACTGTAGCGGTGGGCAATCTCCACACCCTTATCTAACGCTTGAATCAGGTCTTCGATGGTCCAGCGGTCTTCAAATTCGTACATTAAAATGCTTCGATCTTCTTTGCCCCACCGAATCGTAATCATGGGTCGCTCTCCTGTAAAACACTAATTTTTCAAAGTGGCATTCACACTGATACTGAGTTTCCCGTCGGATGTGATCCGACAAACTCGATCTGCCAGAGGGACGATCTCCGGATTGTGGGTTGCCATAATCAAAGTCTTGCCTTCATTGCGCGTGAGTTCTAACAACAAGTCTAACACCAATTTCCCCGTCTCTTCATCTAGGTTTCCTGTTGGCTCATCCGCCAGCACAATCAGGGGTTCAGTGATGAGCGCACGCGCCAGCGCGACGCGCTGTTGTTCCCCTCCACTCAACTTGTCTGGGAAGGTATCGGCGCGGTCGGCTAAACCGACACGCTTCAACAGGACGTGTGCACGCACTTTGGACTGGGCGAAGGATTTCCCCTGTAACTCTAGCGGCAACACCACATTCTCTAACACCGTCAGGGTCGGAATCAGATTAAAAAACTGGAACACAATGCCAATGTGGTCACGGCGGAAGAGGGTGCGCTGGCGTTCGTTCATCATCATCAAGTCCTCCCCCTGCACGATTACTTGCCCCTGTGTGGGGTAATCGACCCCGCTGATGAGGTTGAGCAGGGTACTCTTTCCACTCCCACTCTTACCTAGCATCACAAAGAATTCCCCTTCGTGAATGTCAAGGTTGACTTGTTGAAGCACGTCGCGCGTGCTGTGGTCATATTGCTTGGTGATGTTGCGCAGCTGAACCAGCATCATAGTCGTATCGTCTATTCAAAACTTTCAACACATGTCATCAAGGTAGCACACTTGCATGAGTCTAGGATGAAAAGTGTTCTGGTTTGGCTTAAGAAACGGGGCAATTCAACAGAAATTCGCTTTGAATACCGGATTTCATTCTCCAATGCTTGCCATGCTATGGGCAAAAGGGTATACTTCCGATTTTGATGTAAATTGTCGTTTCGTCACAAAGTTGGTACGGGAGAAATGTGATTATGCAAGGGTTTGATGGCTTTCGCCTTGTAATGCGCCGGGGACCGCAACCCAATCAGGCGTATGAGTTGAATAAAGATGTCATCACCATTGGGCGTGACATCACCAATGATATTGTCATCAACGATCCAGAGGTCAGTCGCCATCATCTACGTTTCACCCGCACCGAAGACGGCTACACCCTTGAGGACTTAGGAAGTACCAACGGCACATTCATCAATGGTCAGCGCATGAGTGGCTTTCGCCCGATGAACAACGGAGACATGATCGGCTTGGGCGAAACGGTGACGCTCGGTTACGAGCGCAAAGCCTATGCCAGCGAGACGGTCATAGGGGGCGGGATGGCAAACCGTGCCCCACAACAACCCGCCATGAGCTATGGAAGTTCCGTCATGGATGAGCGCGGGGCAGGACAAATGCTCAATCCCACCCCAATTAGCCCACAGCGTGCTGACCAACGAAGTGACTTTTACGGGATCAGCAACCCACCTCAGCAGCAACTCCCTGCACAACCAGTCAGCAACTATGAATATCAAGAAGAGGAGCCACGCCGAAACCCAACCCTGCGCTTTGTCCTAATTGGGTGTGGGGCGTTGTTCCTATTTTGCTGTTGTGCCACGTTGGTTTCTGCCTTCATCATTGACCAGAACTGTTTATGGGATGAAGTCCCCCTGTTGAGCAACGTGCTAGAGTCCATCGGATACACCGAGAATCCGAGCATGTGCTCATAGAGCGGGAAATTGCTGGGATCTAAACGCGATTCGGTGACATTCTGCCGTTGACAAGTGGGGTGCGGTTCGCATAAAATTCTGGTCGCTAAAACGTTCAGTGCGTGTGTGGTCTCTTCATTTTGCCAACATAGCTCAACGGCAGAGCAATTGTTTTGTAAACAATAGGTTATGGGTTCAAATCCCATTGTTGGCTTGTAAGGGTCGGTGTCCCGAGCGGCAAAGGGGGCGGACTGTAAATCCGCTACGGCAACGTTTCGCTGGTTCGAGTCCAGCCCGGCCCACTGAATGCCACCTTAGCTCAGGGGTAGAGCGCGTTCTTGGTAAGAACGAGGTCACGAGTTCAAATCTCGTAGGTGGCTAAAACGTGGCGAAAGTCTCGTAAAAAGTAGTTTTCAAGGTAAGGAGCAGGACGAATGGCAAAAAAAGGCGTTCGTGTTATGATTAAGCTCAAGAGTACAGAATCGCACCACATGTACTATACATTCAAGAGCAAGCGTAACACCCCAGACCGTCTGGAGTTGAAGAAGTATGATCCCGTGTTGCGTAAGCACGTGGTCTATCGTGAAACAAAATAAAGGTTATACTGGAAACGCAGGTTGTTTTCAGCGTTTAGGGGCGTAGCTCAGTTGGCAGAGCATCGGTCTCCAAAACCGAGGGTCATGGGTTCGAGTCCTATCGCCCCTGAAAAGAGATAGAAGACACCGCCGCTGGGCGGTGTCTTACATAATAGGAGAAACATCGAAATGGCAGAAAGCACGCTAAAACAGAAACGCGAAGAACGGCGCAGTCGTCGTCAACAACCCGTTAGCAAAGCGGCAAGGGCGACCACCACGCAAGAGGCAGAGAACGAAGAAGTAGTTGAGAACAAAGCCCTCACCCCCAAGAAGGGTGTTGCCACCCCCAGTCGCCGAAAGGCTGAAGATGCGGAGCAAAAGAAAGAGGAGGGTAACTTCATCACCCGCCCACTTTTTGCCTTCCGTGAGTATGTTGAGGGTGTGCAAGAGGAGATGCAAAAGGTGGCTTGGCCCACTCGAGAAGAAACGACACACCTGACCTACATTGTGACCGGGGTGACGCTGGCTTCTGCGCTGGTGTTGGGGTTGCTTTCCTTTGCGTTCACCTTCCTGTTTGAGTTGGGGCTAACACAACCGCTGGTCTTCATTGGGGTGTTTGTCATTTTCTTGATTTTGCTGTTTGCGTATGCGCGTGTTTCGCAAAACACATCGTCCAATTTTTAGCGAGAGTGTAACCCTGTGCCAAAAAAATACAATCAACCCAAAGATGACGGCTACGAGCTAGATGATGATGCAGGGTATGATGATGATGGCGTGGTCAAAAGTTTCCTTCCGTCGGTCGATCAAAAAGCCCCTGTCGGCTCAAAAGAGCGCAACTGGTATGTGATTCATTGCTATTCGGGTTATGAAAACAAGGTGCGTAGCTCCATTGAGCAACGCATTGATACCATGGGGATGATCGACAAAATCTTTGATGTGGTTGTTCCCACCGAAGAGGAAATCGAGGTCAAAGACGGCAAGCGCAAAACCGTAGAGCGGCGCGTGTTCCCTGGCTACGTGCTGGTTGAAATGGTCATGGACGAAGATTCTTGGTTTGTCGTGCGAAATACCCCGGGTGTCACGGGTTTTGTTGGAATGGGCGATGATCCTACCCCGCTAAAGCCTGAAGAAGTCAAGCAGATTATGGATCGCATGTCAAACGAAACCCCACGCATCAAGATCAACTTTAAGGTTGGGGACAAAGTGCGGATCATCAGTGGACCGTTCAATGATTTTCCTGGCACCATTGCCGACATTGATGTGGACAAAGCAAAAGTCCGCCTCATGGTGAATTTCTTCGGTCGCGATACGCCCGTTGAATTAGACTTCATGGAAGTCGAAAAGATCAGCTAGGCTATTGATTCAGTCGGTAACTCCATCTTTAAGGTGCACAGTCGCGCCTGTGGATGTTCAATTCATTATGCAGTTTTTCGTAACGGTCTTGTCAAAAGGAATTCAGAATGGCTAAGAAAGTCAAGGCAATTGTCACCTTGCATCTCAAGGCGGGCAAAGCAAACCCTGCTCCCCCTGTTGGTCCGGCGTTGGCACAACACGGCGTGAACTTGATGCAGTTTTGTAAGGATTACAACGCTCGCACTTCTGATCGGTTGGGAGAAGTCATCCCAGCAGAAATTACCATCTTCAGCGATGGCTCGTTCAAATTCATCCTCAAAAGCCCCCCCGCATCTGAACTCATCAAGAAGATGGCCGGGATCAGTAGGGGTGCTTCCAACTCTCCCACTCAAATTGTGGGCAAGTTAACCCGCGCTCAAGTGAAGCAAATCGCAGAAATCAAGATTCAAGACATGAACGCCATCAACATTGAGGGCGCAATGCGCATGATCGAAGGCACCTGCGTGAACATGGGTGTGGAAGTCGTCGATTAGTTTTATAGGATTTATGGAGTTGTGGGAGGGTTATTCAACCCATTAAAACCACGAAGGATTACAGACATGGCAAAGCAAGGTAAACGTTATACAGAAGTGGTCAAGTTGGTAGATCGTCTAACCAATTATCCTCTCCCTGCCGCTGTTGATTTGGTGAAGAAAACCGCCAAAGCAAAATTCGATGAAACGGTTGAAATCCATTTTCGTTTGGGGATTGACCCACGCCAAAGCGATCAGCAAGTGCGTAGCACCGTGATGCTCCCCAACGGGACGGGTAAGACTGTGCGCGTGTTGGTTTTCGCCGAGGGGGACGATGCCAAGTTGGCACTGGAGGCAGGCGCAGACATCATCGCTACCGATGAGATCATCGAACGCATTCAAAAAGAAGGTTGGACGGACTTTGATGCCGCCCTCGCTGTTCCTTCCATGATGAAGGTGGTGGGTAAACTCGGTCGTATTTTGGGTCCACGCGGTTTGATGCCTGCTCCTAAAGCTGGCACGGTGGTGAATCCCGACCAGTTAGAAAAGACCATCCGCGAGATCAAGGGTGGTCGTGTGGAATTCCGTAATGACAAGACCGGCAATCTTCACATGCCCATCGGTAAAGCAAGTTTCACCGAGCAACAGTTGGTGGAAAACGCCCAAGCTGCCATCGAGGCAGTCAATACCCAGCGTCCGCCCGCTGTGAAGGGCAAGTACGTTCAACGGATCACCCTCGCCGCTACGATGGGACCCGGTGTGCGCGTGGATATGAGTACCCCCGCGGAATAAGGCTTGATCTTCAAAGCCAACCTAAAAGCAAATCCCTCTTCTGTTGCAACGGATGGTCAGTCGTGCCATCCGTTTTTTTAATGTTCTTACCCAATCCCTGCTGCGAAAAGTTTGCCAACCGATTGCATTTGCCTTATCATGTAAGAAAAAGTCGATGGTAAATCACAAAGAAGGTTGGTCATGATGAAGCACAAGTCTTTGATTGGGTTCATATTCTGTCTGATTTTAATCCTCACCCAAACCGCACTGGCACAAGGTGAGATCCGCCAATGGGCAAGCAACGCCAAAGCAAGCACACAATTTTCCGCAACCGACTGGAGCGCACAACAAGCTACGGGTGCGCCTGATAGTCTGGCGTGTGCAGATGCGCCCACCGCGTGGGCATCGGCAACAGCTGCTGACAACGAACGGCTCATTTTACGCTATGCTGAAGCGGTCTATCCTACTCAAGTGAATATCTTCCAAAATTATGGGCGTGGCTCAATTGTTTCCGTTGCCATCCTGACCGAAGGCGGGCAAGAGATCACGCTTGCCAATAGCCAAGATACCGAACTCACCTGTCCAGGTGTGTTTAGTTTGGCTATCTCCCCCATGACCGAACGGGTGAACGGGGTGATCGTGTATGTCGATCAAGCGGCACTGGGAGAATGGAACGAAATTGATGCGGTTGAGCTAGTGGGTTTTGCCACCGCGCAAGAGGCTCAACTCAACCCACCCACCACCGCCCCAACAGCTGTCCCTGCCAACATCGGCGGAAAGCAAAAATCCCCCGCCATTCAGGTTACGGGTCCGCTTGGACGCGAAGTAACCTGTGACATTGGTGGCACGTTCACTAACGGGGTAGAGGTTGCGGTGATTCAAATGCGTTCGGGTTACAACTACACCGCGACGGTACAGGGGCTAAACGGGTTCGACCCTATCTTGGCAGTATTGGACGCTAGCGGCGAAGGCTTGTGCACCGATGATGACCCTTCCGTCTCCAATTACACCCTCGACTTGCCCACCAGTGGTTTTGTGAGCGGCTCAAATTTAAACTCTCAGGTGGTTTTTGCCAACACCAGCGCAAGCGTGTTCTCCGATATTTCCTTGATCGTGGGGGGGCGCGATGACCAAAACGGCGAGTTCGTGTTGATCCTAGAAGGCATGACCTATTCCTCTGCCGATGGCGCGGGCGATACCTTCTCCACCCAAATCACGCAGGGGATGGCACTTTCTGGCGTGCCTGTCAGCGCGTATGTCATTTCAGTCACCAACGCCTATGACCCCTTCTTGAGCTTGATTGATGCGGACTACAACGTCATGACCGACGATCAAGGCTACTATGTGGCGTGCGATGATTCCGGCGACCCCAGTTTGTGTTGGGGAGATTCGTACAATCTTGCCATGGGCTATGTGACGCGCTCACGAGGGCGACAATTGCCGGGCGGGGCTTATGATGCGATGTTGTCGCTACCCGTCGATGAAAGCGTCGTGGGGGGGTATTTCAATTACTTAGTCAGTGCGTCGCAAAATACCTATGGCGATTATTTGATGGTCTTCCACATGGCAACCGGCCCACAAAATTAGGCGAGTTGGGGTGTTGAACACACCCCCACTTGTGGGGTGTGAAGATCGTCGGCGACAGTCAATACCACGTAGGTGCGCGTGATGTCGCAGACAGGAGATGCCCGCGCCTAGCCAATGAAGGGACAGTCTAAGCTGTCCCTTGCCACTCTAATCACAGCGTGATGGGAAACTCTTGGCGAGGTTGCCCCAAGTAGACGCGCTCTGCCTCCACCATTTCTGGCTCTAGCTTGACAAACAGCGGTTTCGGGTCACGCAGGGGGGTGTTCGGTTGTAACGCGCTCTTCTGCCATTTGCCGATTGCCTTGCTGGGATCATAACTGAGGGCAAGATGATCGCGCGTGCTTTCGTGCAGGGTGAGGATGTTCAAATCCCCGAAAATTTGCCCATCATAGCCGAGCATCTCATGCACCTGTTGGGAGCTTTCGGGTAGCCATGGGGCAAGCATCGTCTTGAGATTGTCGATCACGCGCAAGACCGTATACACCGAACGAGCAGCATCAACGGGGTCATGCTTGAACGCGCTCCAAGGCGCACGCCCATCTAAATAAGCGTTGGTGTCGCGCGTTAAGGTCATGACAACGTTCAACGCCTCGCGCAGTTTAACCGCCTCAATCAGTTGTCCCACTTCGTCAAAGCCCGCTTCCACCTTTGCCAAGATCGCCTCATCTTCTGGGGTGAGGACATCATACGCTGGGACGGTGCCCTCAAAGCGTTTATACGCAAAGCCCACCATGCGGTTGACCAAATTCCCCCATGCCGCCACCAATTCGTTATTGACGCGGTTCAAGAATGCCTCCCAAGAGAAATCGGAGTCCTTCGATTCTGGCATGCTCTGGGCGACATAATAGCGCACAGCATCGGATTGGTAGCGTTCGAGGACATCAGGAATCCAGATCGCCCAGTTACGGCTTTTAGAGAATTGCTTCCCCTCGATGTTCATGAACTCGTTGGCGGGCACATCATACGGTAAGTTAAGCGGGGTGGAATCCCCTGCGTTGTATAACCCATCCACCCCCATCAACTCGGCGGGCCAAAAGATAGTATGGAAGGGCACGTTATCCTTGCCCAAGAAGTTGTAAATGCGAGCAGACGGGTTATACCACCACTGCTTCCATGCGTCGGGTTCGCCTTTGATCGCCTTTGCCCATTCAATGCTGGCGGTGAAATACCCCATGACCGCCTCAAACCACACGTAGAGGCGTTTTGATTCCCACCCCTCCAACGGAACGGCGATGCCCCAGTCAATATCACGGGTGACAGCTCGCCCATGTAGCCCATCTTGAATGAAGTTGCGCGTGAAGTTCACCGCGTTTGACCGCCAATGGCTTTCATGTTGGTTGATGTATGCCAGCAGGCGTTCGCTGAATTGGTCAAGGGCGAAGAGGTAATGTTCGCTATCCCGAATCACCAATTGATCTTGTGGGTTGTTGCGGTTGCGTGGGCGGATCAGTTTGGTGACATCCATCAAGTTGCCACAGTTGTCACATTGGTCGCCTCGCGCGGTGTCGTAGCCACACAGATAACATTCCCCCTCCACATAGCGATCGGGCAGGAAACGGTTTTCTTGCTGGCTATACATGAGTTGTTGCGTTTCGGTGTAGAGATAGCCACGCTCTTTTAAGGTGGTGAAAATGTCTTGCGCAATTTGATGATGATTCTCGGTGTCGGTGTGCGTGAACAAATCATAGCTGATGCCCACCTTCTTTTGGGTTTGAAGGAAGCGTTCGTGATAATGTTCAAACACCGCCCGCGCCGTGATGCCACGCTTGTCTGCTTCCACAGAAATAGGCGTGCCGTGACTGTCGCTCCCGCTCACCATCAAAACATGGTTGCCAGCAAGGCGATGATAACGCGCGAATATGTCAGCAGGCAGATACGCCCCAGCGAGGTGTCCGATGTGCATGTCCCCGTTGGCATAGGGCCACGCCACAGAAACGTGGATATATTGATTCATGGTGGTTTTGTTCTTCCTTTGTGATACATATTGCCGTTACATAGGGGCTATTGTCTCAAATCAAAAAACCGCCTGCAACGGCAGACGGTCAAAGAATTTGCTCATTAGGGCATCATGCGCGCCCCTCTTCACCAACCCACCTTGCATTTATGGGAGGAGGTAGGGCATTCGGTTAGGGGTGAGAGGAGCAAGCAAATTGTTTATCATGTTCCTAAGTATATCGGATTTTGTGTGAACTGGCAACAGGCACACATTGAACGGCATTGGGCAATCGGATATACTCATGCGCTATGTGTAGGTATCACAACCCAGACACGCGATGTTATTCGCCATTCCAACCAGTTGGCTCCCTGTATCGCAGACGAACGTCCCACTGTCGTCGCTTGTCTGTTCATGTGCAATAGGATGGAACAAAAACCATGTTAGAAAAATTGGCGGGGATTCATGCCCGCTTTAACGAAATTGAACGCCTGATGGTGGATCCGTCCATCTTGGCGGATTTTGAACAGGTGGCAAAACTGGCGAAAGAACGTTCAGACTTGCAACCGATCATCGAGCAGTATCACCTGTATTTAGCCGCCCAACAGCAACTCAACGATGCCAAAGAGATGCTCAAGGATGCTGACCCTGATATTCGTGATCTGGCACAGGTGGAGCTAGATGAAGCAAAAGAGCGCATCCCACTCATTGAAGAAGCCCTCAAGGTCATGCTGTTGCCCAAAGACCCGCGCGACAGCAAGAACGTGATTATTGAAGTGCGTGCTGGCGCAGGCGGGGACGAAGCGGGTTTGTTCGCCGCCGACTTATACCGCATGTATACGCGCTATGCCGAAGCCCACAAGTTCAAGTATGAGTTGCTGGCGGAACATGAGTCCGGCATTGGGGGTTTCAGCATGGTCAAGTTCATTGTTAAAGGCGAAGGGGCGTATAGTCGCTACAAGTATGAGGGTGGGGTGCATCGCGTTCAGCGCGTGCCAGAAACCGAATCGCAAGGGCGCATTCACACCAGCACCGCCACCGTTGCCATCCTCGCTGAATTGGATGAGGTGGATGTGGAAGTGAATGTGAATGATGTTCGCGTGGATGTCTATCGCAGTCAAGGCGCGGGCGGGCAAAGCGTGAACACCACCGACTCTGCGGTGCGCTTGACGCACATCCCCAGTGGCATTGTGGTTGAAATGCAGGACGAACGTAGCCAGCTACAAAACAAACTTCGCGCATGGCAAGCGTTGCGCAACCGCTTGTATGAGATGGAGCTTGAGAAACAAATCTCTGAACAAGAAGGGGATCGGCGTAAGCAGGTGGGCAGTGGTGATCGCTCGGAGAAGATCCGCACGTACAACTACCCCCAATCGCGCGTGACCGACCACCGCATCAACTACAGCAACTATAACCTGCCGGTGGTGATGGATGGCAAATTGGACGAATTCATTGACCAACTCGCCACGCAAGAACAAGCGGAAAAATTGGCGGCGGTTTAATACGCACCATGCCCACCATTCAACAAACGCTCCTCTTTGCCCGCACACGCCTAGAGGGGCGTTCTAGCTCTGCCTCACTAGATGCCCAAGTGCTATTGTGTGATGCCCTTCACCAACCCAACCGCGCCTACTTGTTCACCCATCCCGAACATGTGTTGACCGCCGAAGAAGCAGAACGCTTTGCATCTTACTTGGCACGCCGTGAACAGGGCGAGCCAGTCGCGTACATTCGCGGTTACAAGGCGTGGTATGACCGCACCTTCTGGGTGAATCCGTCCGTGTTGATTCCGCGCCCAGAAACGGAGCTAGTCTTAGAGACCGC
>CAIRDJ010000388.1 GCA_903877335.1 uncultured Chloroflexota bacterium
GGTCAAAAGATTAGGTCAAAAGATTTCAGAAATCAGAGATCAGAAATCAGTGACCAGAGCTATTAAGAGAGAGGGCGCAACGAAACCCGAAGTCATTGAGGTTATCGGAAGGATGCCAGGAGTAACGATAAGCAGACCGCAAGAAGAGGGCAGGATTGTTGAATGAACCACCCCGCCAAACCTTTCTACTAATATCGTAGTTAACATTCTGGTCATCAAAGTTATTGGCGCACCACTCCCTTAAGTTGCCTGTCATGTCCAACGCCTTACAAGCTGCCGCCCCGTGTGGGTACATCCCCACCGCTGTGGGACGCCCTAAGCCTGCCTCACGTGAATTAGCAACTCCCGCACGCCAGTCCCCCCAAGGGAATACCCGTGCCTCTCGCCCGTTCCGTGCCGCCCATTGCCACTCCCATTCGGTAGGAAGGCGCACCTGCAGATGCTTATCGGGCAAGAGTTGCGCTTGGCGCAAGCGGGCATCCAACCAGCGCGTGAACGCCACACTCTGATACCACGAGACTTTGTTACGGGGTGAATTCGCTAGGGCAATGCTTGCCATTTTGAGGGGTTCAAGTTGTTCAGGGAAACCCTGCCACCAAATGGGGTTGTTGTAACCATCATCAGCATCGACAAATGCTTGGTATTGGGCATGCGTCACCAAGTAGGTTGAGAGGTAGAAGTCGGGCACGGCAAATATACCGATGCGTGCTGTACCGGATTTGTCTTTATAATCCCAGAGCTTAACTTTTTCGCCGTCCGAACCTTGTACATGCACCCAAGCGATTTCCGGCACGCCGTCCTTCACCCCCACCCCGAAGCGCGTATCCCCAATCTCTGCTAGGTAGTCGCCAATGGTACGACGGCGTTCGTGCGTGGTTTCGGGGCGGGCAAGTTCGCGGTACAGGCGTTTCTGTTCAGGTTCGATGAATGCCTCTTCCCATTTTTTCCAGTCAGGATCCATGCGTTTCTGCATGGCATAAACCAACTTCAACCGCGCCTGCTTCCATAGAAGCGCGTCCGGTCGTCCAGCTTTGTCCCACTCCGCCGCGTCAGTACGCACTTGATTCACCAGCTTCAGGTCTTCTTGTGCATCGCCAATCCAGTCCTTCAAGCGTTTCCAACTGCGGAAGAGTGTTTCATGCGCCACTTCAACATAGATCGCGCCCTCTTCGGTGCGCCCGGTGGTCAGCAACCGCCCGTCTACCAAGCGGTTGACCAGCTTCTGGCGGGCATCGTCACCGCGTATCACCTCGTCATATGGGGCGCGTTGGCGCGTTGCCTTGCCGTTGGTGGGGTCAACATTGGTGAGGGGCAAGAACACTTGCCCAAAGGTGGCTTGGATCTCGGCGGAGAGTGTCGTGAACACGTGTTCGGCATGGTTGCCAATCGCGCCTGCCACCCCACCCATGCGCTCATAGGCGCGGCGTTTGAGTTGGTTGCCCTCACGCGCCTCAAACAGGCGATCAAGCGTGAACTCCAAGAAGGGCAACGCCCCTTGCAAGGCGACTTGTTGATCGCGCAATTCAAAGACGATCTCCCCCATTAGCCCGTCATCAAACCGCAACCCGACATCGGGCAACAAGGCGGGTTGATGGATTGCCTCGTACAATTCGGTGATGGTCATGGGCAACACCGCCACCTGA
>CAIRDJ010000389.1 GCA_903877335.1 uncultured Chloroflexota bacterium
CCTTATTCCTGTTTTCAAATTCCGTTTCATCCATCATAATTTTAAGCATGTGAATCCATCTGCCTCTGGGACGGTTACTATGGAATCAAAATTCTCGCCTGTCATCAATGTGTACCAAGACATGTACGACTTTGAAGACGGGCATTGGTGGTATCTAGCCCTTCGTAAAATGCTCTTGCACTGGGTAAAACAAATTCACCCTGCAGTGATTTTGGATGCTGGAACGGGCACCGGCGCAAATTTGCGCATGCTCCATCAAAGTGGATATTCAGCGGTGGGGGTGGACATTTCCGACCATGCGATCCAATTCTGCCGAGAGCGCGGGTTGCAACAAATCGTCAAAGCATCTGTCACAGATTTACCTTATGAACCTCAAACATTTGATCTGGTCATCAGCATGGATGTTTTGCCGTTTATAAACGTGAGCGACATCCCAACGGTCTTGGCAGAGTTTCACCGTTGCCTCAAGCCTCACGGTTATGTGGTGGTCAATCTTGCTGCTTTAGCCTGGTTACAGTCTGAACATGATGTGGCATGGGATACCAAGAAACGCTACCGCAAGGCAGAAGTTGAGCGTGTACTCCAGGATGCGGGCTTTTACATCGTGAAAAGTACCTACCGCATCTTTTTGTTATTCCCATTCGTTGTCTTGATTAAATGGTTGACGAACCTTCAACGCCTGTCTGACCATACTACTGAAACACGTGGCGATACCAACAAGACAAGCCCGCTCCTCAATTGGATATTTTCAGGCGTGATGGAGGTTGAATTTTTCCTCAACCGCTTTGTCAATTTCCCGATAGGGAGTTCCGTGTTCGTGGTGGCACAAAAACGCCCGTAACACACAAAGTTAGTTTGCATTTGCTCCCCTCTTTAACGTATCATTGCTTCAACCTTGACACTAGCTAAAGATAGATTAAAGGCATCCCAATGACTCGTGTACTGATTGTAGAAGACGAAGAAACACTGGCACAAAAACTGTCTGATAAAATGCGAAGTGAAGGTTTTGTGGTCACTACTGCATCCAATGGCGAACAGGGTTTAGATTTTATTCGAAGCGAAAAGCCGGAATTGATTGTCCTGGATATAATGCTTCCCGGTTTAGATGGGTTGAGCATTTGCCGTATGGTGCGAAACGACATTGCCACTGCTCATATTCCGATCATTGTGTTGACGGCACGCGGAACGGAGGTGGACAAGATCGTTGGACTCGAAAGCGGTGCTGACGATTACGTTGTGAAGCCGTTTGGCTTGGGCGAGTTCTTGGCGCGGGTACGTGCTGTTATGCGTCGTGCACCTGTCCGCCCACTTTCACAGCAGGATGAAATTACCTGCGATGAAATTCGCATGAACATGACTGGGCGACGGGTCTTCAAGTCTGACGATGAAGTTAAACTTAGCAACAAAGAATTTGATTTGCTGGCGGAATTGATGCGCAACCGCGGGGCGGTGCTCTCTCGCGATTTAATATTGACCAAAGTGTGGGGATATGACTACTTCGTTGATAAGCGCACCGTTGATGTTCACATCCGCTGGTTGCGTGAAAAGATCGAAGATGATCCTTCTAACCCGCGTCGCATCATCACTGTGCGCGGGTTGGGCTATCGCTTTGAGGGTTAATGATGTCCTACGATCATGCGAGAATTATGGCAAATGCTGCCTATGAAGCAATCTTTGTTTTGGATGCTGAGTCCAATGTTGTTGCCTTTAATGATGCGGCACGCGCTACTTTCTCGGTGCCCAACTTACAAATCGGCACGCCACTCACAGATGTGATTAATTCACCTGACTTAATTAGCGCGATAGCCTATGCACGCAATCATCAAGAACACAACTTTGAAGTCCAAATAGTCTTCCATGAACAATTTTATCGCGCCAAGATTTATTTAGCCATGCAAGACGATACCGCCCACTACACCGCCGTAGCGTTGCAAAACGTCACCGAACTGGTGCGGTTGAACCGAGCGCGTCGTGATATGGTTGCCAATATCTCGCATGAGTTGCGCACGCCTATTGCCAATATTCGCCTGACTATTGAATCGTTGTTTGCTGAAGACGATAAACCCAAACGCAAGAAATCGATTGAATCGCTCAAAACGATTGCGCGTGAAACAGATTCCCTGCTGTGGCTAGTGCAAGAATTGCTCGACTTGTCCATGATCGAAACAGGACAATCGATTGTCCGAATGATCGATACCCCGTTGCAGGAATTGCTACAGTCTACCATTCAAAGCATGGGTGAACTGGCGGAAAACCGCCAGATGACGATCGAGTTGGAGCATGCTTCCAGCATCTATCGGGTGCTTTGCGACCCTGACCTCATCAAGCGGGTACTGGTCAACCTCATTCATAATGGGTTGAAATACTCTCCGATGGGAGGCATCATCAAAGTTATGAGTCGTGCCGACGGTGATTTCATCTCGATCACGGTTCAAGATACTGGCAGTGGCATTCCCGCCGATCAGGTTGAACGTGTATTTGAGCGGTTCTATCAATTGGATCGTTCGCGTTCTGCCAACGAGGGCACGGGATTGGGCTTGGCAATCTGTAAGCATATTGTTGAGGCGCATGGTGGGGAGATTTGGGCGGAGCCGGCTGAGAAGGTGGGGTGTGGTCAATTTTCTTTCACCTTGTTAAATGCGGATGACAGCTTGTAAAGTAGTCCAGTGTTGCCGTTTTGCTAAATGTTTCATGAATTGGTGAAGAAAATCACTTGCAATCGTGTACAATGATGGTAAAGTATTTAGTAAAGCGCATTAGTTAACTAAAAACCTTCGGGGCAGGGTGAAAGTCCCTACCGGCGGTAAAGCATTCTTGCCAAGCCCGCGACCCGTAGTACCTCGCCTTCGGGCGAGTGCGCCACAACCATAGCGTTGTGACGGTTGATCTGGTGAAACTCCAGAGCCGACGGTTAAAGTCCGGATGGTAGAAGGTCATATCCCACTATTCAACACGCTGGCACTCGTTGGTGTCTGTTCGTGTTTGAGTATTGTGTTACCTACCTATACTCGGTGGGTTGATATGATGTTGTCCCGAAGCAGAATCGTATTTGATCGTAAGGGACAACCATGCAACTGCCATCTGTATTAAAGAACCACCTCATCCACCCGTCAATTGGGCATGTCCACATTGCATGGGGTTCTGTGTTGCGTTTTTTCCTGCCGATCATCACGCTGGTCGTGGTGGTGTGCGCGTGGCAAGGCGTGGTCATGCTGGAACTTTATCCTGTCTTCATTGTCCCAACTCCGCTTGCTGTTTTTGAAAAGTTTTTCGGCGTGACCTTCGGTGAAGATCGCGTGAGGTTGTTGCCACACATTGTCGTCACCCTCCGCGCAGTTTTAGCTGGGTTGATGAGTGGATTGATCTTGGGCTTTGCGCTGGGTTACGTGATTGCCAAGGTGGAGTGGTTGGAACAAGCCTTGTCTCCCATCATTGTTGCTTTTCAAGCCACCCCAGTGGTCGCGTATGCGCCCCTCTTGGTGATTTGGTTTGGTAGCGGACCTTCTAGCAAGGTGA
>CAIRDJ010000390.1 GCA_903877335.1 uncultured Chloroflexota bacterium
ACGGTGTTGCTCTTCATTCTTGACCGATTTTAGCCCGATCTCCATTAAGATGGCAAAGGTGCAGGGAATCTCCCTCAACCCGTCAGAAATTACCGGCATGTGTGGGCGGTTACGGTGCTGTTTAGTATATGAGTATGAGCAATACTTGGAAGCGCGTAAGCAATTGCCCCGCAAGAATAAGGTGGTGGGAACGCCTTTTGGCGAGGGGAAGGTTGTTGATGTTCATCCGTTACAGGATGCCGTGACCGTGCTGATCCCTGATGAGGGTTTCCGTTTGGTGTTGCGTGTGGATTTGGTGCCCCTTGCAGAGATGCGAGCGTTGGCACAAAAGGCATCTCAAACCTGCGATCATGGGGATGAAGGTTGTGATTGTGGGGCGAAGCCCGCCAAAAAGCCTGCTCAAGCAGTGAATGATGAAGAAGATGAGGACTAGACCAGGAAAAAATTCATGACCATGATTGACTTCAAACAGGCAACTGAAAACCTATATGACGAGATGGTTACAGTTCGGCGTGATCTCCATCAACACCCTGAATTGGCTTTTGAAGAGTTCCGCACCGCTGCTATCGTGGCAGAACAACTCACTCAACTGGGTTTAGAAGTACAGCGTGGGGTTGGGCGCACCGGTGTGGTCGGCATCCTTGAGGGTGCGCAAGAGGGTAGGACGGTGTTGGTGCGTGCGGATATGGACGCGCTCCCCATTCATGAACTCAATGAAGTTGAGTATGCCTCCACAGTAGCGGGCAAGATGCACGCCTGTGGACATGATGCGCATACCGCCATTGCTTTAGGCGTGGCTAAGCTCTTCAGCCAACATCGGGATCAAGTGCATGGGCGCATCAAGTTTGTCTTTCAGCCGGCGGAAGAAATTGCCGCAGGTGCCAAAGCCATGATTGATGATGGGGTTTTAACCGCCCCTCGTCCAGATGTCACGCTGGGCTTGCACGTCTGGAATAGCCTGCCGATAGGGCAATTCCGCTTGGGGAGCGGGGCGGTGATGGCAGGATCAAAATCCTTCCGTATCGACATCATCGGGAGGGGTGGGCATGGTGCTTCTCCCCACGAAACCGCCGATCCTGTTGTGGCGGCAACGCACATTGTCAGCGCGTTTCAAACCATTGTCAGTCGCAATGTTGATCCAATTGAACCAGCGGTTGTTTCCGTCACCCAGATTCATGCTGGAGATGCGCATAACGTCATCCCCCAAACTGCTATGCTGAGCGGAACAACCCGCGCCTTCAAACAAGAAGTGCATCGCCTGATCGAGGAACGCATGCACGCTATCGTAAATCATGTTGCCAGCGCGTTGGCTTGCACCGCCACACTTGTCTTTTCAGAGGGCACGCTCCCCGTCAGCAATGACCCCGCCGTCACCCAACAAGTGATTGGCGCGGTTGCTCCCTTGACGGAACGTTTTCAAACCAGCGTTACCAGCGAAATCACGATGGGCGCGGAGGATGTCGGGTTGCTCATGACCGATGTGCCGGGGGCTTTTTGGTTTATTGGTTCTGCCAACTCAGAGCGTGGCTTGGACTACGGGCATCATCACCCGCGCTTTGATATTGACGAGACCGTTTTACAGATTGGCGCAGAAGTCTTGGCGCGTTCGGTTGCAAGCTATGTGTGCGTGAACGGCTAAACGATACCATGCCGATCAAGAATTTGTTTGAGTGGAAAGATGGCGCGGGCGGGTTGATTTTTAGTGGCTATCCTAACGTTTCTTCCAGTGTGCGCCCCACCGTTTTGGAGCGCGTTCATGCAGATGGTGGAATAGCGTATGTGTGCATGGACGGAGATATTCATGCGACTGAACAAGTGCTTGAGGATTTCCAAGAGTTGGGCGCACCCAGTGGTTATGTGGTGGATCTGTTGGCAGACGATGATGACACGCTGTATCGGCGGTTGGTTGAAGCAGGCTTAATCGTCTTGAGTTCCCCCAGTTTACATCCTGCCCTGTCCCACGCTTATCTATTGGGAGCTGCCCTCAAGGGGTTAGAGGTTGCCTATGAGTCAGGGGCTTCGTTGTACGTTGAGGGGGGGGCAGTGTCAGCATTCGGCAAGTTCCTCACCACACAAGATAATGAGGTCGTGCCTGGGTTTGATTGGCTCAAGAATGCGCTCCTAGTTGCCACGCACCCTATCCTGAGCGAGTTTGAGAAGGATATGCGAGCGATCCTAGATGCCGAGCCATTCATCATGCACTTGAAATTGGGGATGGATTCCGCCATTGCTTTTGCCCCCAACGGGGAATTTAGCTTGATGGGCAATCGAGAAATAACCATGTCGCTGGGGAGTGTCTTTGGCGACGCATTCAAAACATCATAAGGAGAGGGCAACATGCCCGTAACAATTTTGGTGGGCGCACAATGGGGCGACGAAGGTAAAGGACGCTTTGCCGATTATTTTGCTATGAATGCAACCGTCGTAGCACGTTATTCTGGGGGCGACAATGCGGGGCATACCGTTTACGTGGGCGACCAAGTATTCAAATTGCATTTATTGCCCAGCGGAATCCTGCACGAACAGGTAACATGCGTTTTGGGGAACGGCTTGGTCATCAACCCACTCAACCTAGCAAAAGAGATTGACCAACTCATCGAACAAGGCTTAACGATTTCACCCTCGCGCTTGGTCATCAGCACCCGTGCCCACATCATCACCGCGTCGCATATTGCGCGTGATGCCGCCAGCGAGCGCAAGTTAGGCGCGTCTGCCCTTGGCACAACCCTGCGTGGGATTGGACCGGCATATATGGACAAGACGGGGCGGTCAGGCATTCGTGCTGGCTCAATGTCCAATCCGCAATTGTTTGGTCAGTTGGTGCGCCAACAACTAGAGCAGACCAATCAATGGCTAACCAGCGAAGGGCTAGACCTCATTCCTGTTGATGACTATGTTCAACAGGTTGTTGCCGTGGCGGAACGCTTGCGCCCCTATCTGACTGACACAACCGAGTTCATCAACCAACGCTTGAAGAATGGGGAGCAAATCTTGTGTGAGGGCGCACAGGGGACGCTCCTTGACATCGATCACGGTAGCTACCCGTTTGTCACCAGCTCTTCTCCCACATCTGGCGGGGCGTTGATAGGCTTGGGCTTTGGTCCCAAATATGTTGACCAAGTAATTGGAGTGGCAAAAGCCTTCAGTACGCGCGTTGGTTCTGGACAAATGCCCACCGAGTTAGAGGGGGATATTGCCTTGCGCTTGCGTGGAACTGGCGAAAACTTTTGGGATGAATTTGGCACGACCACCGGTCGCCCTCGTCGTTGTGGGTGGTTAGATGCCGTGATGTTACGTTATGCGGTTGTGGTCAATGGGTGTACGGAACTGGCAATCACCAAGTTAGATATCCTGTCTGGCATTGATGAACTCAAGATCGCGGTGGCGTATGAGTTGGACGGGCAGCTGATTCACTTTCCGCCGTCTACCGCTGAAGAGCTGGAGCGTGTGAAGCC
>CAIRDJ010000391.1 GCA_903877335.1 uncultured Chloroflexota bacterium
CTCCAATAGACAATAGGATTTGGTAAAAATGAATTTTAGCCTATCTATCATAGCACGCTAAAGCACAATTCAGAATGCTGTGTACGGGGGCGTGATGCGCTATGATGATGGGAAATAGCGGTTAAAACGGAGATTCACATAATGGTTATGAAAGCATTGGCACATGCGTGCATTCTATCGAATGATCTGGATAAAACGCAACAATTCTATTGTGAGGCATTGGGCTTGCGTCATCGGTTTGACTTCATGCGCAATGGGGATCGTGTTGGGTTTTATTTGGAGATTACCCCTGGACAGTATCTTGAGGTGTTTCATACAACGGCACAAAACCAAGCACTTGGACATCAACGCTTGCATCACCTATGTTTTGAGGTGGAGGATGTGCAGGATACTATTGCTCAGCTAGAGCATCACGGTGTGCCAACGCGCGACTTGAAAATGGGGGCGGATCATAGTTGGCAATTCTGGTGTAGCGATCCTGATGGAACGGATTTAGAGTTCCAACAATATACCGAACACAGTACCCAACACACAGGTGAAACTGTCCATCTAGTAGATTAGATTCTGGTGGGGGCTAAGACCATGCCTAGCCCCCTGTGAATCGCTACTCTAAGTCGTGCTTGACCACTTCATCTTTCACGGTGTCGCGGTGTAAGTAGGTCCACCGCCGACACCCATACACATGAAACCATGCTTCATGCTGAACGCCTTGTGGGTTATTGCGCATGAACACAAAGTCAAAGTCACGCGCTTCTTCACCCGTGATGTCATCCGGCACATGTGGAATCTCCCCGTAGATGAATTCATTCACCGGGCGTTCGCCACAATGTGGGCATGGGATGCTTAAACTCATAGCCTTCTCTCCTCTTTAGATTAGTGTGTGCCAGCTGACCCGCGATCCGCCTTCGTGCGATCTTCACGGAAGCGAGACAGCGCAAACGGGGCGATCAATTCGGGCGTTTCGCCAGTGGCGATCAACTGCGCCATCGTCTCTCCCCCGGCAGGGATTGCCTTAAAGCCCCACGTCCCCCAACCTGTGGTGATATAGAATCCGTCTACGTCGGTCTTGCCCATGATTGGGGAGTAGTCCGGACTCATATCACACAAGCCCGTCCATTGGCGCAGGATGCGTAACTTGCGCAAGAACGGGAAAAGCGTCATGGCGCGGAGCGAACAAGTCTGTAACAAGCGATGGTCAGCGCGATAGTTGAAGCTGGGTTGGGGGTCAATTTCTGCCCCAATCAACATTTCACCGCGTGCGGTTTGTGAGATGTAAAAGGTTAAATCGGTTGAGGCAACAATCGACTTGAACGTATCCACCTCATAGTGATTGGTGACATACGCCTGTAACGGATGGGTACGGATGGGCAAGCGCAAGCCCGCCATCTTGCCAATCGCGGTGACATGCCCACCCGTCGCGCTCATCACGATGGGGGCATACATATCGCCTTGATCGGTTTTCACCCCCACCACGCGCTCCCCTTGCTTGAGCATATCCAGCACCTCAATGCGTTGGTGAATGTGTACCCCGCGCTGATTTGCCCCTTCCGCCAATGCCCAGTTCACGCGGTCATGACGGGCGGTTGCGCCTTGCGGGTGGTAGGATGCCCCCAAAACAGGGTATGCCCCCCCACCGCTCAAATCAATTTGGGGCACAATCTCTTTAATTTGTTTGGGGGTGACATATTCGGTATTCGCGCCGAATGCCTTGTTCATCTCCGCACGCGCATATTCACGGCGCAAGCCCGCTTCGGTGTGTGACATCCAGAATAAGCCTTTGGTGGCATACATCATGTAGCGGTCGGTTTCTTGTTCGAGCGTGTTGTACAAATCAAGGCTACGTTGATAAAAGCGCACTGCTTCGGGGATGCCATAGTTAGCACGAATGACGGTGGTATTCCGCCCAGAGTTCCCTCCGCCAATGTACTTGCGCTCCAGCACTGCCACGTTGGTGATGTTGTGGCGCGTGGCGAGGTAGTAGGCAGTTGATAAACCGTGTCCGCCTCCACCAATGATGATGACATCATAGGTGCTTTTTGGCTCATACCACTTTAGCTTGACCTTGCGCTCCATAAACTCGTTCATACGAAACGTCCCTCCATTTCTGCACTGAACGGACTTGAAACCATCAATAAGACTTGATCGTGCCCAAACCATAATTTAGTGGGCACGCCTGCCACCGCACCCTGTGCGAAAGCGGGGCGTTCGGTGGGGAGTTCCCATTCACAATGATAGGGGAGACGCTCTAATGCTTCATCCATGCTCAACCACACGCCAGAGAACGAACACTCATCAATCACAATGGCGTATTCATCCAACGCCATGATCGCCTCAACCGATGCGAGAGGCGGTGTGATGAACATCTCATCGGGGGCAAAGCGCAAGACGAGCGCACCTGCGGGCGCAGAAAACGCATCGAGTGCTTGGGGTTTGGCAACAATGCGTGTTGCCGTCAAACGATTAAGCGCGGGCACGGATTCCCTCCTTGTCATAGAATGGCAGTTCAACGCGCTGGGCAACGCGATCTTCGATCATCACTTCGGTGGGGAGTTCCCCGTTGAAGTAGTATAACCAACCCATCATGATTCCTTTTTGTAGCGCAGGCGACCATGTGCTAGAGGTGACATAGCCGGCGTAGTGCCCCTCATGCCAAATGACCGCGCCCTCATGGGGGGAGTTGCCCTCCATCTCAAACGCCGTCAAGACCTTATCCAACTCAATGCGATTGGTACGCAAGAGCGAGGTGCGCCCGACAAAGAAGGGTTTCTCTGGCTTGATTGCCCACTCATGGCGGATGCGTCGTGGGGTGGAATCAAAGTCTGTGTCCTGCCCGACGATGATATGCCCCTTCTCTAAGCGCAACTTGAGCAAGGTCTCTAGCCCGTGTGGCTTGATCCCCAAGTTACGCCCCAAGCTCATCAGGTTGCGCCATAAGGTGACAGAATCTTTGGCGAGGTGGTGCAACTCAAACGACACTTCCCCCGTGAAGCTCAAGCGGTAGACACGGCACGCAATCCCGCAAACCTCCACATCGGCAAATTCCATATACTTGAGCGGGTGGGTCATGCCGGCTCGCCGTAGCAACTCATGCGTGAGCGGTCCCGTGACGTTGATTGCGCCCAGCGTGTAGGTTTGGTTGAGGATGCGGACATCCAACCCCCATGTGGTTGCCCAATCGCGTAGCCACATTTCGGCGTGGCTACTCCCTCCACTGGTGAAGGTGAGGGCATAGCGCGTGTCCGTCTCTTTAGCGACCAACCCATCATCAAAGACGTATCCGCGTTCATTCAAGATCAACACGTAACGAGTGCGACCAGGTTTAATGGTGGCAACTTGCGTGGGGTATAAGCGTTCAAGGAATTCTAGCGCGTCTGCACCCGAAACAATCATCTTGCCGAGCGTGCTGACATCCATGATGCCCACCGCCTCGCGTGCTGCCCAGTATTCCTCATCTGGGTTGCCATACGTCCACGGTCTCCACCAATGCCCAAAGTGCTCCATCTGTGCGCCCAGCGCAACATGTTCATGATGGAGCGCAGTCTCGCCCATTGAGCGGTGATGCGCCCCCGCGGCGATTTCTTCTAGGGTGATTTGACGGGTGACGGGGCGGGCGGTGAAGCGCGGTTGTAGGGTGCCGCTCTTCTCTTGGATGAAACTGCGCACATATGGCAAACAGGTCATGCCCTGACAAACCCCTGTGCCTGCCAAGCTGGCTCGTTTGATGAGTTCCAATTCATGGAAACCGCTGTCCCACGTGAAATCCAGATCCGCGCGGCTTGTCCCAATGCACGGGCAGATGATGCCATGATCGGGGCACGTCGGCAGGGTGGCTTCGGCGGTTGCCTTGCCCACCGTGCGCACCGGCAACCCGTTGCCCATCAACGCCAGCGTATCGCGCGGGTGAATCCCCAAGCCAAGCGATACGGTATCACACTCAACGCGCGTTTCGTTTCCGTCCGCGTCACGCACGATCACCGCTTGTACCTTGCTTTCACCCTCAAAGCGCACCAATTCCCCTTGTAAGAATTGATGGACTGCCACCCCTTGTGGGGGAGTGCCGATTGCCACCACACGCCCCAGTTCAAGCCCAGCTTGTGCCAGTTTGCTACAGGCAGAGGAGGTTAGCAATCCGCTCAAGTGCGAGCCTTCTACCACCGGCTGAATCTCTGCCGCGCCTGTTGCCACAATGATTTCTTCGTGGGGATGAATCAGCAACAGCTCATGGGGTGTACGCGCCACCACGAGCGGACCCGCATAAACCGCGACCGGCTCCATCTCGTGGTCAGCATCCACCACAAAAACGGACTTGCCAGCTTGCAAAGCAGTATCAATCTCACTTTGCCCTTCGCCATCCATGCGAACGACCACGACATCACAATGGATGTTGCGCGCCTTTTTGTCGGGTGTGGCATGATCTTGGGTGGGCATAGGTGGGTGAGCGTGTTGGAAGTGTTCACGCGCCACTACCATCGCAGGTTGTGCTTTGGTCTGGCAGGTGCGGACATACGCCACCCCATCCACACTGGCTAAACAGTTGTGACAATCTCCACCGAAACACAGACACCCGCCCCCCGTAGGGTGCATGTCCGCCCGCAACATCGTGACGAGAAGATTCTCGCCCTCTTGAAATTCGACGGGTCTGCCGTCAATGACCAAACGCATAATTTATTCCTTCAAAACAGATGAATAAGGGATGCAGAAAGGGCTTCTCTATAAAACGGCATTGTAACATGAGCCAAAAATGAAAACTATGTTACCAATATCCAATGAAGCGGGGTGACATTTGCCACTTCTTGGTGCAGAAAATGCAGGGTTAGCTATAGTGACCCCTTAACATAGCTTTATAAACTCTTAAACATTGATTGTGAACTCATCACTTGACAACGCCCAGAATAGAGAAATATAGTGTTGTCATCGTCGTAAACATGAAAGGGGGTGATCCAGTGTTTCAAGACCTCAACACACAGATCGCTCTCGTGGTGAGCTTCTAAAGTCTCTCACGAGATGCTGGTTGATTGAGTAGGTGGCGTGCCGTTCGTGGTACGCCACTTCTCATTTATGGGTATAGAGCCTGCTATTGGTAAGCGCAGACAAACCTGTCATAATCATAGGAAATGATTGGTTTGTAATGACTGAGTTTATCTGATGAAACTAAATACCAGAACCTTCAGCATCTTCATCTTGTTGCTTGCGCTAATCGTGAGTGGTTACTTAAGCTGGCTCAAGATCGCCAATGCCAACGCGGTGTGCATCCATGGTGGCGCGTTTGACTGTGGCACAGTCTTACATAGCAAGTGGTCAGAGATCAACAATATTCCCATCGCATGGCTAGGCTTCTTCACCAATTTGTTGATCCTCACCCTGATCTTGCTAGAAAAGCGCGTGCCCCTGTTGCAGGAAAGTGGTGCGATCTTGATCTTTGGGGTGGTGCTGTTCGCTTTCCTCTATTCGGTCTACCTGGTGTACTTGCAGGCATTCCGCATCCAAGCCTATTGTGTATGGTGCTTGACGCACGAAGCACTCATCACGGTGTTATTTGTGGCGTGGCTACGCGAGATACTCGTCACCCTCAACGAATGATCGAAAGGCTTCACCCGCTCCCATAATCAGGGTGGTGGTATCTCTGCCCGCACCGTTTCGATGGGGCAGAGGATACCGAGCGAAGAAAGACTACCGTAATGCCGCAGCAATGGCGTTACAAGCAGGGCAGGTTTGGTTGGGGCGCACAATTGCATAGCCAGCTTGAGGATCATCGCCGTAGGTGGTGCTGTCGATGTTCCAAATAATAAACAAGCGGATGATGCCACTATCGCGGGCAATGCGTGCTGCGCTGGAAAGCCACTCGGATTGTTCGGCAACGCTCGTGGTGGAAGCCCAAGAGAAACCAGCAGGCAAACTACCATAGCCATCCGCGCTTAAGTAGCCAATCTCGGTGAAACACAAGGGTTTACCGGGGAAGGTGCTGCTGTATAGGCTTACCATGCCGTTGTAGTAACGGGAGTAGTGGCTACTGCTTCCGCGCGGGTCGCCACTGTTCAAGGTGGGGCTGATGATGCCTTCGTTGTAGTGAATCCCCACACAGTCCATATAGTTTGCTGCGCCTTGATTCTTCATTTCGGCAATGAAGAAGTTATCATCACAGCCTGTTGGCGTACAATTGCCAAAGAAGCCGGTGGGCGCGGGCGCACCGCTGATGACCAAGACGTTCGCGTTACTTGCTTTGATGGCTTGGTAAGCTGCGCTCAACATAGTGGTGTATTGGGTCCCACTGATTAACCCACTGGGCCACTCGCGGTCGATGTTTTGCTCGTTCCAAACCTCGATGCCATCTGGATTGAGGGCTGCCACGCCACCCAAGAAGGCTGCAAAGTCCTGGTAGTATTGCGTGGGGTTTGCCGCCAGTTGATCCTTATTTCCAACGACGCCCAACAAAATCTTGAAACCACGCTCTTTAGCGGTGGTGATCGTGCCAGCAACGCTGTTGGGATTGTCCCCCTGGTTGTAGCGCACTTGCACCTTCGCCCAAGTCAAGCCCGTACTCTTCATCAAATCAGGATAGGCAAATGAGATCACGTGCCCGCCCATTTCAAAGCCTCCCGAACCCAAGTTCACAGTCGTGCTGGTACTGCCACCTGAGGTCGTGGTGGTGGATGTACTTCCGGTTGTTCCTGGAATCGTCAACGTTTGCCCTGCATAGATCAGGTTGATGTTGGTGATGCCGTTAGCGGTTGCAATTGCCGTGGTGGTAGAGCCATATTGACGGGCAATGTTGGCGAGCGTATCCCCACTCTTCACCGTGTAGGTCGCGGTAGAAGTAGCGGGTGCACTGGTGGGCACTGCGGTGGGGTTGGTGGCGGGGGCGGTTGCGCCAGGAATGGTTAGTTGTTGCCCAACATAGATCAAGTTGGGGTTGGCAAGATTATTCGCTGTGGCAATCGCGCTGAAGGTGGTCCCATATTGGCGGGCAATGCTTCCCAGCGTTTCACCCCGTTGGACGGTGTGGGTTACACCGCTTGTGGGCGTTGCCGTGGGGGCAGGGGTGGCACTTGTTGCCGTTGGGGTGGCAGTGGCAACAGGAGCACTTCCGCTGGGGAGTGTCAGTTGTTGCCCGACATAAATGATGCGGGTGTTGGTGATATTGTTGGCTTGCGCCAGTGCGTCCACTGTCGTTCCAAAACGTATGGCAATGCGGAACAGGGTATCCCCACTCACTACCGTATAGGTCTGGCTCGTTTGTGCAAATGTGGGGAGTACCGTCCCAGAAAGAACAGTCACTGCCACCAGTAAAGTTGTGATGAAACGTTGCATAATAGTCCCCTTGTCAGCTAAAAATCAGTATTCTGCTATATCATCCACTCTATTCTATCATGAAGTCTATTTTATTGCAGACGTTCCCCGTGCTATCCTTGCACATGTTTTCGAAATAGATAGGTATGGTTCGCCTATGCAATCACCCAATGTCCTGTTGATTATCTTGGACACCCTGCGCCGTGACCATCTTTCGCCTTATGGCTATCTGCGTGACACCGCCCCAAACCTTGCCCACTTTGCCAGCGAAGCCACCCAATTTGAGTATGCTGTCAGTCCTGCACAATGGACGATCCCCGCGCACGCCTCCCTGTTCAGCGGACATTACGCCAGCGTGCATGGTGTCACGGAAGGGAGCCATTCGCTACGTGGAGAGCATCCCACCCTAGCAGAAATCTTGCGCGTGGGGGGGTATCGCACCATTGGTTTTAGCAATAATCCGCTGGTAGGGTTAATTGATAATGGCTTCTCACGCGGGTTCGATCACTTCTATAACTATAGCGGTGCTTCCCCCAACCGCCCCGTTGATGCCAAGCGTCCTGCTGTGCAACGCGCCATCAACCGCCAAACGCGCCAAATGGTGCATCACATTCAACAGCAATTTGCCCGTTCAAATTGGCTCTTTCGCGTGTCCATGTCGCCCATGCTCACCCCACTGTGGACGCGCCTTATCAACTACAAAGGGCATACGGAACGCTCGCTCCAAGATGCTTCAGAGACGATTCGCGCCCACCACGGGCAACCTCTGTTCACCTTCATCAACTTGATGGGGGCACATCTGCCTTATCGCCCCCCCCAGTCAGCACTGGACAGCGTCGCCCCTCACCTCAAGCACGACCGACGCGCCTATGAGTTTGTGCGCCATTTCAACTCGGAAGGGGCGAAATGGGCTTCGCCTCCAGACCCCCAGTTGACCGCCTGGCAACAACGCGCCCTGCTCGACTTTTATGATGCGGAGGTTCGCCATCAAGATGAACTGCTGGGAAAGTTCCTGCACGGGTTAGATTCACACGGCATCCTCGATAACACGCTGGTCATCATCATGGCGGATCATGGGGAGGGGCACGGCGATCATCAATTCTTGGGGCATGGTTTTGTGGTCTATCAAGAACTGGTACACGTTCCCTTGTTGATCCGCTTCCCTAACCGAGAGGGCGCGGGGCAAAAGGTGAGCACGCCCATCAGCACACGGCGCATCTTCCATACCATGTTAGACTTCGCCCAGTTGACCCCACCGTTAGACGAGGCAGACCCCAACGCTCAAGTGGGGGCGTTGTCGCTACGCAGCACATTAGCGGATGCGGTGGACATAGAGGGGCAAACCCCCTTTGCAGAGGCGTTCCCCCCCCATACTTTCTTGCATGTGTTGGAACATCGCAACCCCACCCTCATTGATCGCTTGCGCTTGCGCCAGGTCCGCCGAGCGGTCTATCATCAGGGCAATAAATTGGCGATGGTGGGAGATCAGGTTGAAGGGTTCTACCATGTCCAACAGGACCCCTTCGAGCAGGTGAACCTCGCCACCGATGCCCCACACCAAGTTGCCCACTTACACGGTTTGCTCACGCGGTTTACCCAGCAACAGGCGACTCAACGCGCCCAAGCGCATCTCCCTGTCGATGATCCTGCGATAGTTGACCAGTTACGCGCGTTGGGATATTTAGAATAGCGAGAGCTTTCCTAAATACCGATACACTTCTAACAGTAAAATGACTAAATTGCTCCCATGTGTGGTGTAAGATTGTGTTGCAAAAAGAGGTCAATACGTTAAGTGAGATTGTGCTGTAAGCAAGGATGAAACATGGCAGAAATTATCGCGTTGAATGACGCAAACATTGACGAAGCATTGAACAGCGGTAAAGCGGTGATGCTGTACTTTGCAATGGAAGAGGGACAACGGAGCGACTTCACCACTGCTTTTCGTAAGAGTGCCGCCGAAGCAGATGGCAATAAATATATTTTCGGGCAAATTGGCACAGTCAATAGCGAAGCAACCCTACGACGCTTTGAGATTACTAAGCGTACCACGTTAGTGGGTTGGGGCGCGGGGGAAGTCATCTTCCGTCGTAGCCGTCCGTGGGGGACGGACGTTCCGCTTGCTGTCGAACGCCTAGCAGAGTTCACCCCTGTGATTGAACTGGCAGAGGGCGAAGTTGCCGCTCCTCCCACCAAGCCTATGGTCATACACGATAAGCCCGTAAAAGTGACCGATCAGACTTTTGAAAATGAAGTGTTGAATAGTGAGTTGCCCGTTCTGGTGGATTTCTGGGCAGAGTGGTGTGGTCCTTGCCGCACTATCGCGCCGATTCTGGATAAACTGGCGAAGGAATTTGCGGGCAAAATCAAGATTGCTAAGGTCAATGTGGATGAAAATCCCGCGCTTTCACAAACCTTCCGCATTCAAAGCATCCCCAACATGATGGCGATCAAGAAGCGTACTATGGTCTTTAATCAGCCCGGCGCCCTACCTGAACCTGTCCTGCGTGACATCATCAAGCAGTTGATTGAGCTAGACATTCCAGACAAACCTGCGCCACAACCCGCCCGTTAGGCTCGTAACCCTGTTGTTTTCCTCCCCACATGGTGGGGGAGGAAAGACGGGGTGAAGCAACGCCAGAGCATTACACCAAGCGAGCGTAAAATTCCACCACGAGTTGCTCATCAATTGGGAGCGGAATCTCATGGCGTTCGGGCACGCGCGTGAACGTGGTGGTGAAGTTCTCTTTGTCCAAGATCAAGTAGTCGGGCAGGTTCCCGGTCACTTGCAAAGATTCGATGATGTGAACGTTCTTTTGCATCTTGTGGCGAATTTGAATCTTGTCACCAGGGATGACCAAGTACGAGGGCAAATCCAAACGGCGACCATTCACCAAGATATGACCATGTACCACCAACTGACGCGCCGCCCAAATGGTAGCAGCATAGCCAGAACGGTAGATGATGTTATCTAGGCGACGTTCCAACAGGCGCACCAAGTTATGCCCCGTCGGACCTTCTTGTTGGCGTGCGGCTTTGAAGTAGCGACGCAATTGGTTTTCTCGAATGTTGTAGATGAATGCTAACTTCTGCTTTTCGTCAAGCTGGTTAGCATAGTCACCACGACGACCAGTACGGAAGGTTTTTTCCTTCCCATGATCTCCGGGAGGATACGCACGTTTGCCAATAATCTTTTGATATTTGGCGCGTGGGATCAGCACTTCCCCGAAGCGACGTTGCTTTTTGGCTTTTGGACCATGATAGGAACCCATGAAACGACCTGCTCTTTTTATACGGCTGATAACGGGCAAGGATAAAAAATGACCTGACAACCGCCAAGTCGATTGGTAATTATCAGGATTCACGCGCGAATTGCTAGGGGGAATCTTCCCCTTGCACTTGGGGAATCCATCGTGATGGGTGGTTGAATGCCCATCACGATGGATCGCTTGATAAGTTATTCTGCTGACGGCAACGTGAGCATCAGGCTCTTGCTGGCGACAATCTGGGTCAGGTGGCTGATGAACGCCTCGAGCGACATGCGCCCCAAGTCCTCATCTGTGCGTAAGCGCACCGAAACTGCTTGGTTATTCATCTCTTCATCCCCAATCACCAAGATATACGGCACTTTAAGGTCACGCGCCGCGCGAATCTTGGATGCCATGCGCCCGCGCCCCATGTCCACTTCTGCGCGGAAACCACGTGCGATCAAGTCACGCGCCACTTGTTGACAGTAGGGAAGGTGGTCGTCGGTGATGGGCACAATCACTGCTTGCATGGGGGCAAGCCAAACTGGGAACGCCCCGTTAAAGTGTTCAATCAAGATGCCCATGAAGCGTTCAACACTGCCAAACAACGCGCGGTGAATCATGATCGGGCGTTGACGGCTATTGTCTGCTGCGATGTATTCAATATCAAAACGTTCTGGCAGGTTATAATCCACCTGCACCGTGCCGATTTGCCACTCGCGCTTGAGGACATCGCGCACCACCAAGTCCAGCTTGGGTCCATAGAA
>CAIRDJ010000392.1 GCA_903877335.1 uncultured Chloroflexota bacterium
CCCGGTGGCGCGCTCAAAAATGACCACCGTCTCGCGTTGGTTGGTCAGGCTAAGGCAATGTAAGTCAGAGGCGGCAAGATGATTCCTGTGGATAAGTTGGTGGAGCGCAGCTAAGGAATTCAGATAGATTTCCTGCGCATCATGTTCCACCCATCCCGGTTGAGGATAAATCTGCTGATGCGCCAAGGCAACGCTGTCCAACAAGCGACCATCCGTTTCAAAGAGGAGCGCTTTGCTGGACGAGGTACTTTGGTCTAAGGCTAAAATCTTCTTCATTGAGTTAGACCCTTTCCAAGAGGGAGAGAGCAAGTTTTGCCAAGCCCATCTTTGAGATGCCGTAGTGCTCGAATATTTCTGACTGGCTACCGGTAACAGTGTATTCGTCTGGAATCCCAACAATTTTGAAGGGTAGGGAGATGCCATGCTCCATCAAGATGGACGCACACGCTTCGCCCAACCCACCACAGACGCTGTGCTCTTCAACCGTAATGAAGACCTTGGTGTGTTGTGCGGCGTGCAACAGGGCGGCAACATCGAGGGGCTTGACCGTATGCATGCTCATGACGCGACACGAAATGCCCCATGATGCCAATTCTTTGGCGGCGAGGAACGCCGGTTCCGTCGGCTCGCCTGTTGCAACGAAGGTCACGTCACTGCCTTCAACGAGCGTGATCGCCTGACCGATTTCAAATTTGGTGTTCGCCTCATGCAGATTCAACATGGCTTTCTTGCCATAGCGAATGTAGAGCGGGCGCGGGTGGGAAAGGGACGCTCGTAAGACAGCGCGCGCCTCAAAGTTGTCGGCAGGGGCAACAATATCAACGTTGTTGATTGCCCGCAACACAGCGAAATCGTGCAAGGAATGATGCGTTGTACCCAATGCGCCGTAGCTGACCCCGGCACTGATGCCAATTAACTTGACAGGGTGATCGGAGTAGGCGACATCATTTTTGATTTGCTCAAGCGAGCGCGCGGTCAAGAAACAAGCCGGCGACACGGCAAACACCTTCTTGTCCGTCATCGCAAGACCAGCTGCCACCCCCACCAGGTTTTGTTCCGCAATTCCCAGCTCGACAAGTTGCTGTGGCAAGGCTTGCCCAAAGGACACCAGTTTCCCAGATCCACGCGAATCACTGGTGACCACCACGATGGACGGGTCGTGCTGTGCCAACTCCAACAGCGTTTCGCCAAAAACAACCAAGTTTGCTTCCCCTACCTGTCGGTCGCTCATAGCGTTGCCTCCGCGTGGTTCAATTCCGCAAGTGCCAATTCATATTCTGCGTCCGTTGGCACTTTGTGATGCCATTTCACCGTGTTCTCCATGAAACTAATCCCGCTCCCTTTGGTGGTGTGGGCAATCAACACGTTGGGTTTTCCGATCTCAAAGGGCACTTTGTCAAAGGTGTGGACGAGGGCTTCAATCTGATTGCCGTCACACTCGTGCACCGCACAACCAAACGCGGCAAGACGCAGTGCCAGCGGCTCTAGGCTCATCACCTCCTCCGTCGCGCCGGTGATCTGTAAGCTGTTGCGATCAATGATGATGACCAGGTTATCGAGGCGGTAGTGCGAAGCGGACATCAGCGCTTCCCAGCTTGAACCTTCCGCCAGCTCCCCGTCCCCCAACAGCGTAAACACCCGATGCGCTTGCCCCTTGTGCTTTAGCCCCAGCGCAATCCCCACGCTCACCGAAAGCCCATGCCCGAGTGCCCCCGTGTTGTGTTCCACCCCGTTCACCTTCCGCGTGGGATGCCCAACAAAATGAGACTGAAACTGATTGAGCGTCTCCAGTTCCGCTTCAGGAAAGAACCCTTGATCGACCAGCACCGCGTACAGGGCTTCTACGGCATGACCTTTGCTTTGAATGTAATGATCGCGGTCGCTCGAGGTGAAGTTTTCAGGCGTGATCTTCATGGTATGGTTGTACAAGACATTCAAGATGTCGATGCACGACAAACTCCCCCCTGTGTGTCCCGCCTTCGCCTGTTTGATCATTCGCAAAATCAACTTGCGATAACGAACGGATTGTTGTTTCAGCGTGTGCACATCCACGATTTTACTCCTTTTGGGCAGGTTCATTCCTTGACGGCGATTCCTTCTGACGCGGGTTAAAGCCATGCTTGCCACGCACCATCGCACGCCACGAAGATAACACAACCCCCTCCTATTTTCCCAGTGTGGTCTGTGCAAGACCTTTCACCAGTTGGGGAATGGAGGCAGGCACGCCACAAGCCAAGCGCGTGTCATGCGGGAGTTTTTACCCTTGCTTCAAAGCCGAGTGGTCCGTAACGGATCATTGCGTCCATGATTATTCAAAAGCCCGATTTTGACCCTGACGATTCAATAATATGGTTGGAAAAACAACACTGGCTACGCCTATCATTGAGTCTTTTAAAGATAGGAGGTGTGTAGAACCATACTGTTTCCCTATCCCTAAATCTTCATGACCCCAAGCCTTTGCCCAAATGAAGACAGGTGCTTTCAAAGTAGGGTTGTCTGTTGGAGTTGTAACAAAAAGACTGGATGCCCAAAC
>CAIRDJ010000393.1 GCA_903877335.1 uncultured Chloroflexota bacterium
CGCCTACCGCCACCTTGAACTCCCCCCAAAATGAGGCATTGCCCCTAGCCACCCTCTCCCCCACGCCCCCCCCTTTCAGCATGACCGCCACCGTCCCCCCCACCCTGACGCCACAAAGCACGCCCGCCCCTTCCCCTCAACCCAAGGTGTGGTTAGCGGTATTCTTTCAAATCTTGCTGATTTTGTTGGGATTGGTGTTGTTGCTGTGTATTGGATTAGGGGCAATCTTGGTGATGTGGTGGTGGTTGGAGTGGCGCAATCTGGACGGATACAGCGCAATTATGCAAGTCTATGCCCGCACTGAACGCTACCTAACGCACTTGATGAGAATACCCTTCTACAACAACGAGACCCCCAAGGAACGCCACAAGCGCATCATCGGTCTGTTGCCCAAACGCGCAGAGCGGTCGCTACGGGCCATTGTCAACCTGTACCAAGCGGAACGCTATGGAAACCAACGGCATCCGCGCTGGGAGTACCATAGCCTCGAAGCATGGAAGGCGTTACGCGAGTTGATCCTGTGGCGCTGGTTGCGCGATCGGTTGCCGTTGCTCAAGCTGTGGTGGAAGGAATAACATAGCCGTTCCTCCCCACCACCCCAATCAGGGGGGTGCGGAGGAACGAGTTGGTGACGGGCGCAAAGTGCTTATTCCTCTGTGGGAGGGGTGTCTGCCTTGGGCATGGTCTTGGGTTCTTGCACGATGTTGGGGACGCTGTTGACGTTCACCACCGCAAGACGATAGTTCCCCAGCACGCCCAAGATGCCTGCCAAGATCAAGACCCACCATCCGCCGATCAACACGAATGCCAACAAGATGACCCCAAGCGTGAGGGTAGTCTCAAATAGCACTTTACCCTCTTTGTTTTGAATGGTGAGGCGTTTTTGATTGCCATCCTCAACCGATTGTTTGAGTAACTTGATGAACCCTTCAATCCCTTTTTCAATGGATTGAGCAAGACTATTCTGGTTTGGCTTAGACATCAGATTTTCCTTTGGTAACGGAATGACGATCATCACTATTGTATACGCTTACTCCCGATTCAAGTTGCAGAGTTGGGCAAATTATTGGTGAAAACTGACACAAATAGCGTTAAAAACGGCTTGGGATGGTGCTATGATTGGGCGGGCTTGTGGCTACCCGTTGCCCTTGTGCGGATTGGCTCTTTGCCCCGTTTGTTGAAGTTATTGCTGAGCATGTTAATATTATGCGGACTGTTTCAACCCGAAAGGACACCCCACCATGACCAACTTCACCCGTATTTATGAACGTTACACACGCAACCTGCGCGACAGCATCAACATGATTGACCATTTCATCCACCTCCACCTTGAGGACGGCTTGACCGTTTACCGCGACGGAGGCAACGGTTGGACGGTGCTAGAAGTGCTGTGCCACCTGCGCGATTATGACCGCATCTTCTTGAGCCGCGCTCGGCAAATCCTGAGCGAAGACCAACCCGTCATGGTGAGCTATGACCACGAGGCGTTGGTCATTGAAAACCGCTACAGTGAACAATCTGTTGAAGCTGTTCTGCACGACCTGCGCACCAGTCGTTATGAAATGGCGAGTTTCTTCGAGGGGCTAACCGAAGAAGCACAGTGGCATCGCTTTGGTACGCATCCACAAGTGGGGCATTGGTCAATCTACAACCAACTGCTCCAAGTGAACGCCCATGACATTGACCACATGGAACAAATGACGCGCATTCTGTTAGAAAAGCGCACCGCTTAGGCAACCTTAGCGCGGTTGCCCTATCGTGTGGGATGGTTTTTGGGTTATAGTTGGGGGGTTGATAATGTCTACGACTCATGAAACGCCATGACCATCCTACTTGGAATTGAAACATCGTGCGATGAAACCGCCGCTGCTGTTGTGCAAGACGGTCGCGTTGTGCTCTCTAATGTGATTGCCAGTCAAATTGACCTACACGCCCAATATGGGGGGGTCTTTCCTGAAGTTGCCTCTCGCGCCCATGCCGAAGCCATCGGTGTCGTGGTGGAGCAGGCAATGCGCGAGGCAAACACTCGCTACGATCAACTCACCGCCATTGCCGTCACGCGCGGACCGGGCTTGGTTGGCTCGCTCATGGTGGGGGTGAATTTTGCAAAAGGGTTATCGCTGGCAACCGAAAAACCCCTCTTGCCGATCAATCACCTGGAGGGGCACGTCTATTCGCTGTGTCTCGTCCAACCCTACCACGAGCCTAGCTTTCCGATTTTGGTTTTGATCGTGAGCGGGGGGCACACCGAGTTGTTGTTGATGGAAGCGCACGGCAGCTATCAACGCTTGGGCGGGACGCTGGACGATGCCGCGGGGGAGGCGTTCGATAAGGTGGGGCGGATGCTCAACTTGCCCTATCCAGGCGGACCCAACATTGAGCGCGTCGCCAAAGCAGGTAACGCCGCCGCCTACAACTTTCCGCGCGTCAAGCTCAGTGACGACTCGCTGGACTTCAGCTTCAGCGGGTTAAAAACCGCCGTCATGCGCGAAGTGACCGTGCAGATCAACAGCAAGCACGAGGCACAGCAGGAAAAAGGGGCAAGGAACAAGTTACAACTGCGCAAGGATATTTCCGTTGCCGATGCCGCCGCCAGCTTTCAATGCGCCCTGGTGGAAACGCTGGTGCATAAGACTGTGCGCGCCGCCAAACTTCACAACGTCAATGAGATTTGGATGGCGGGGGGCGTGAGCGCCAACACCCTACTACGCGACAAAATGCGGAGCCTCTCCGAGTTGCCCGTGCGCTATCCGCCCCTAACGCTGTGTACGGACAACGGGGCAATGATCGCCGCCGCTGCGCACTATCGTCTACAAGCTGGGATGCAGGGGTCGTTAGACTTCGATGTTGTCCCCATGTGGAACTTATCCAAAAAAACTTATGAGGAATAACTGCCATGCGGCTACTTTTGATCCGCCATGCCCAATCTGTGAACAACGCCCAAGCGCCTAACTCAACAGCAGAGCACGTGCCGGATGCCCCCCTCACCCCGTTGGGGCACCAACAAGCCGCCCACTTGGCAGCGTTCATTCAGCACGATTTTGCTTCTAGCAAGCGACAACATGAACTGCGGGAGGATTCACGCTTGTCGGTCTACCAATTTGATGAGCTTTACACCAGTCCGATGCAACGCACCTTACAAACCACCCACGCCCTCACCCAGTTGCTCAACATCTCCGCGACAATTCACCCCGATATTTATGAGCGCGGAGGGGCATATCATGAGCGCAACGTAGACGGGCAATTGGTGAGCTATGGGGTGCCCGGCTTGAACGCCGACGCAATGCGTGCGATTTGCGCTAACTTGATCGTCACCGACGCAGTAACTTCAGCAGGTTGGTGGCTTTCGGGCTTGCAAGAAACCCCTGACCACTATGAAGAGCGCGTGTTCCGCGTGGCACAACAAATCCGTGAATGGGCAACGGGGGAAAAACGCCATGCCAGCATTGCCTTCGTCACGCACGGGGCATTTTCTAACGCGCTGATGCAGGCATTATTGCTGGGGGTTTTGGTGCCCAGAACGCTGTTCGGGCGCACGCTCATTGCGAAGTACAACGCCAGCGCTAGCTGTCTTGACTTTGACCACGACGGCACGCCCACGTTGCGTTACGCCTCCCGCACCGATCACCTTGCCCCAGGGATGGTGACTGCTTAACGTCGCCGTGTGATTTCAGCCTGATGATTTTGCCCCTTAGACAGTATCCCGAGCATATCGCGGATGCCGTCACCTTGATGATGAGTGCCACGCCATGCACATTGAATATTTGTCGTTAACGAACTTTCGCAACTATGCCCAGTTGGAATTGCCCCTCCCCAATCACACGATTGTGCTACATGGGGACAATGCGCAGGGGAAAACCAGCTTGCTAGAAGCGTTTTACTACTTGGCAACCGCGCGTTCACCCTATACCACCTCCGACCGCCAACTCATCCACTGGCGCACCGAAGGGGAACTGTTGCCCTTTGCACGCCTTGCGGCGGACATCCACACGCGCCATCACCCCTTCAGTCGTTTAGAGATCACCCTCATGATGGACACCAGCGCGGGCACGCCACGCTTCAAGAAAGTCATCCGCTTGGATCATGTGGACAAGCGCGTGATGGATATTGTGGGCATTTTGAATGTGGTCATGTTCTTGCCCCAGCACCTGCACTTGATTGAGGGTAGCCCAAACGAACGCCGACGCTTCATGAATGAGACCCTCTCCCAGATGAACGCCACCTATTACGAGGCGTTGCACCGCTACGAAAAGGCACTTCCGCAACGCAACGCCTTGTTGCGCAACATTGCCATGAACCGCGCGGGGGTCAAGGAGTTAGCATTTTGGGATGATGAGTTGGTTCGGCATGGCTCGACCATCATTGCAAGCCGACAACGCTTCTTACGGGAGTTAGAGTTTTCTGCCCAGCGCATCCATGCGGAACTCACTGACAAGAAGGAAACGCTCACGCTAAACTACATCCCCAGTTTGATCCCCACCGCCACCGCACAAGGGCAACTCTCGTTTGAGATGTTCGGCTTTGATTTGCACCGTCAACTTGAACCGAGCGA
>CAIRDJ010000394.1 GCA_903877335.1 uncultured Chloroflexota bacterium
CTCCAACTTCACGCCGACGAACACGACGCGCTCACCCTCACGCTTGACCGGGCGCACAACCGCTTGGTATTGCGTCGCCCTGTTGCTGAGATTGAGGGCTACCCTATCGCGTTTTCTGCACCGATTGATCTTTCGGCATCTACGCTTGACCTGCATATCTTGTTGGATGAATCCTCCGTAGAGGTGTTCGCCCAACATGGGACAGTGGTCATGACCGCTCAAACGTTTGGCAACCCTCACAGCGATGGGGTGCGCCTCATCAGCGAAGGGGGAAGCACCCAGCTCAACGCGCTACACATTTACGCGCTCGACACCACTTGGGCGGACAACATCGAAGACATCTGGCATTTCTACCAAGCCGAATAGCTCACACGGATTCCTCCCCATTTTTTCACGCGGGGGGAATCCTACTCATTTGGTCAATCTGCTTAAAACTGCACTTTGTGCCTTCGCCCCTCGTGTTAAACTGTTAGGAAAGTTGTGTTCCTTTCAATGAGTTGCTAACAATGAGGTCTCTCAATGTGCAAGCCTATTCGCGTTTTGATGATGGTTATTCTTAGCACGGTGCTGATTCACTCGGTTGTCCTGTCGCAGTCCGCGTTAGATACCTGCCCCGCCATTGCCCTGCAGGCGTTGGACAGCGTCGCACAGAATTGTGAGCGCATGCCCCGTAATTCCGCCTGTTATGCCAATAACAATGTGAGTGTCACCTTCCTTCCCAATCAGTTCGCAAAATTCACCGATCCATCTGACATTGTGGATGTGGCCCTGCTCAACAACTTGCAAACCCAACCGCTTGATCCTTTAACCGCAGCGTGGGGAGTGGCGGTCATGAAACTCCAAACCGTTCTGCCCAATACCCTGCCAGGGCAAGCTGTCACCTTCTTGGTCTTTGGAGATGCCAGCATTGAAGATGCCTCCAGCGGGGCGGATGTGTTCGTGCCCATTGACCCGATCCAAGCGATTGCAGCGATTGACCTAGAGCGACGCCCCCAACCTGATGCCAACGCGCCCAGCACGACCGTCATCCCGATGGGAACGTTGTTGGCAACCGATGCCATCAGCGAAGATCAACAATTCGTGCGCATCATTCAAAATGACACGTTCGGATGGGTCGATGTCGGCGGGGTGGTGGCAGTCGCGCCTTCCAGTTTGACCATGCTTCCCACCCTCACCCCGCGCTCGCGTGCGCCCATGCAATCGTTCAACTTCACCACCAGCATTGGCAACCCACAATGCCAAGAAACCCCTGATCTGATCGTGGTACAAGGTCCCAAAGATGTCACCATCGACATGACCATCAACGGGGTGGATGTCACGGTGTCGTCCACCATCACGCTGTGGAATACCGACGGACAAGATGGGCAACTCGTCGATCATATCGGCGTGTTAGAAGGCATGGTGGAAGACCAAGAGGGGAACACCCTCAACGAAGGGGAAAAAACCACCCTCGCCGATACCGCCCGCCTCAACACGCTGGACTTGCGCATGTTGGGGGACAAAGAGTTGAACAAGGTGAATGTGTTGGAGGGGGTGTGGGATGTTGCGCCACAGGTGATGAATTACCCCGTCACGGTGGAGGATGCCAGTCAGTTCCTCAACGAGGCGCAACGACAACTGTCTCTCCAGAACAACGTGACCGAGTTCTTCTTTGATCCCACCGCGAATTTTGGCTTCCGCTATCCCAGCGGGTGGTCGGTCAATCTGGGGGAGACTACCTTCAGCACCACCAATGGACAGGTGACGATCGAATTTTTGTCTCCCGCGCTTGCTGAAAGCATGATTGGGTACATGGGGACCCATGTCACCGCGCCAGACCTGTTCCGCAACCTTGCGCAATTTGCCGGCTATACGGTTCAAAGCACCGAGACCACCCTTGCCCAAACCCCTATCATCGGGGATCGGCAATTGGACGGGGACACCAAGACCTTCTTTGCCCTCCTCACCCTGCGCGACAATCGCCGCACCTTGGTGCGCTACAGCGGGGCAACCACCCCGTTCTACAATCATGTGGACGTATTGCACGACATCGTTGAGAGCATGGGCGCGTTCACCGGGCTGGACGGCATGCTGTTAATCTTGTTTCCAACACCAAGCGAAACCCTAACGCCCACTCCAGACACCCCATCCACCGCTACAGGTGAAGCATGTCAGATTGTGGTTGTAGGGGATGTTGAAATGCGCGTTGGACCCGGCATGAACCGTGGCATATTGGGCTACCTGTCCCTCCGCAATCAACCGGTGGATGTGGTCGGGCGTGCCAGCGACAGCGCAGGAAACAATTGGTTTCGGTTGAACAAGGCGCAGCTCGGAAGTGGCATGGCATTGGTGAATGAGGTGTGGGTTTTGGAGAACGCGCCAAACCTGAACACAATTGGCAACTGTGCCGCACTGGAGGCGGTACCCACTCCGCGCGTGATTACGGCGCCCCCCACGGCGCAACCCATTCCCCCCACCAGCAACGCTCCCACCCATACCTCGGTTGCCCCCACCGCCCAAACTTTTTACCCAATGATTGACTTTCGCGTGGACCGAGAGAGCATCCTCTACGGCGAATGTGCCACCTTAAGCTGGAACGTGGAGAACATAGATCAGGTGTACTACCAGAATAACCCAACCATAGGGCAGGGTAGTTCGCGAGAATGCCCCACCAGCACCACCACTTATCGCCTGAATGTGTTATTGCGTGACGGAACTACGCAAGTCCGCTACCTCACGGTGAGAGTTGGCTCGCCCATTACGCAACCCAGCACCTCTCCCACCCCGCTCACCCTCAAAGAAAAGGATTCATACTGAAACGTTTCCTATTGAATCCTTTTCATTCGGTCGTAACTCGGCGGGGGGAATCCTTCCCCCTGCTGGTTGGCATCCATTTATGCTGTATTGTTTCGTCGAGTCATCAGGTAGACTTATCCAACGAAGGTTTGAAGGTTGGTTTGATAACAGGATGCCCACCAATAGCGAGCGCGAAGAACTGGCACAATTCTTGGCACCGGCGAATTTTGCTGCCCCTACTCGATACCCGCCATCAACCATCAACGGATGCGCCCGCCGATGCCCAGCGCGAGGTTGTGGCGCAAAAGTTGAACCAACTCGCCCAGCAACAACGCCAATTACAGCGCAAGGGTGCTTCTTGCTGGTGGGCACCTTCATCTGGGTGGTGTGCATGGTGACTCTATTGGCGACGCGCTTGGAGGGTTGGCATGATCTACGTTGAACGCGCCACACACGAAGACCTCCCTGCCATTTGGGAACGAACAGACACCCCCACCCTACGCGCAAAACTCTTTCGCGCGGTGGAACAGCGTGCCTGCTTGATTGCCCGCGACTCGCACGCGATCATTGGCTACTTGCTTCGTGAGCCATGCTTCTTCGACTATCCGATCATCACCCTGGTTGAGATTCACCGTGACCACGACTATAACGGCGTGGCGCATGTCCTTCTGCAATATGCTCTACAAACCAATCCATCAGATCGGTTGTTTGCCACCGTAACCCATCACAACCAACCCCACCGCCTGCTGTTAGAGTCAATGGGGTTTTCCCCCAGTGGGCAAGTCCACCATATTCACCCAACTGATGTCCATTTAATCTATGTGAAGTTCATAAAATGACCTACCACAACATCACTTTACTTGCTGTTGAACCAGAAGAAGTTGCCGACTGGTTAGCAGAGAATGGCTTCCCTGCTTACATTAGCCCCATGCTAGACGACATCACTGTTGTGTATGATGGGCTATCGCTTGAAGCGGATGAACCGGCAACGCTCGCCGTCGCGGATGATGAAATGGACCCAACCGATCCGCTTGAACAGTTGCTCCTGTTGGTTTCTGAATTGTCGTATGAACTGGGTTGTACGGCGTGGCTCATGTTGTGTGATGAGGCGCAAACGTGCATCTACTCCATCTATGTTGATGGAAACTTGGTGGAGCAATATGGCGCGTCCGACGCGCTCCCACCCAGCGGGGGGAACCCTGAGTTCTTGGCAGAATTGTTTGAGCAACCCAAGCGCGTCATTAAAGATTTGCGCGCCGTCTTGAATCGTCACCCGATGCTGGCAACGGAACGGCACGAAAAGCTCTTGAAGCTGTTGGGTGTGCCCCCGTTGGCACTCAACATCGGCTATGAACAACTGCAACAAGGGGCTTTACCGCACGGCATGACCGACTTGGAAGCATTCATCTGGATTGGAGAAGTAGCCGATGACGACGAACTATAGCAACATTGGCGTTTTGGATAGTGAACAAGCGGATGTGATCGCATGGTTGACGGAGCAACAACAGGTTGCCTA